>DATBIJ010000238.1:0-3834 GCA_036557025.1 Thermoanaerobaculia bacterium
GCGCTCGCCGCGCGGCTGTCCGGCGACGGCGCCGTGCAAAAGGCCTTGAAATCGGAGCGCAAGGTCGAGGAGCGGGAGCGGCGGGACCTGCGCGCGATCGTCGAGCGCATGCGGGACGTGCTGGGACGCGCGGAGCCCTCCTCTCCTTCGGAGGCCGCCCGAGACCTCGGCGTGCCGCACCTGAAGACCCGGGCCGCGTCGTCGGATCGGCTCGAGAGCCTCTCCGCGAAACGCCTGCTGGCGGAGATCGGGGTCCAGACCGGCTACTACCTGCCGGAGCGCGCGCTCGAGCGCGGCGACAGGACGCGCGCGCTCTTTCTCTACGGAATCGCCCGCGAAGCGGAGCCCCAGAACGCGATCCTCCCCGTGCGCATCGCGGCAGTCCAGTCGATGGCCGGAGACACCGCGAGGGCTCGCAAGTCGATCGAGGAGGCGGTCGCGCTCGGATTCCGGCGCCTCGAGCTGCTCGAGACCGAGGAGGACTTCGCGGCTCTGCGGAAGGATCCGGGCTTCGCGAGCTGGCTGGAGGAGCGGCGCCGCTCCGTCACGCCGGCGCCGCCCCCTCCCGCGCCGACGCCGCCCGCCGCCGACGCAGGGTCCGACGCACGGACCAGAGGAGCGCGATGAGCAGCAGCGCCCAGGGCAGGACCGCGACGCCGAGCGTGATCAGAGCCGCGACCGAGCCGACGAGCACGCCGAGGGCCTGACGCGCGGCGTCGCCGATGGGCGCGAGCGCGCCGCGCCGCACCAGCGGGGCCGGCTCGGAGATCGAGACCTGAATCGTCGAGAGGGCGACCTGATTGTCGTAGAACCGGCGCTGGCCTTCCATCTGCTCGATCTCTTCGACGACCGCCATCAGGGCCTGCTCGACCTCGAGGATGTCGGCGAGCTTCGCGGTTCGGCCCCGGAGGATCTCGCGCAGCCGTGACGCCGCCTCGCGCTTGACGCGCAGGCGCGTTTCCAGATCCGCGTAGGCGCGGGAGACGTCTTCCGTCGTGACCTGCTCGATCTGGACCTTGCCGATCTTCTTCAGGCTCTCGAGGGCTCGGGGGAAGCGGTCTCCGGGAAGCCGGAGCGTCAGCGAGCCGCTGCGCACCCCGTCTCCCGGGTTGGACGCGGCCGACCCCGCGACGTAACCGCCGTGGAACTCCACGATCCGGGCCGCCTCGGCCGCGGCGTCGTCGAAGCGGGCGACCTCGAGGGAGATTTGCGCGCTGCGAATCAGCTTTCGGGCCGCGAACATCGCGGCGAGCGGGTCGGCTGCCGACGCGGCCACGTTCGCCGCGGCCTGAAGCTTCCCCTCATCCCTGGACTTGGCGTCCGCGGGAGCCTGGCCAGGAGGCCGAGAAACGTCCTGGGCTTGACGGTTGCGGCAGGCCGCCACGAGCGTCGCGGCAGCCAGAAGGACCACGGTGGCGCGGCGTGTCCAGCAGGATCGCATGGTTCTCTCCCCGGACGGCCGATTCGCCCCGCGCCCGCGCGGTGCTAAGGTACCGCCCGCCATGCTTAGACACCGCAAGGTCCCGATCGTGACCCTCGCCATCGCCGCCTCTCTCGCGATGTCCTGCTCTCGACGGGAGGCCCCCGCGCCGGCCGCGACGCCGGCCCCCGCCGCCGCGGATAATGTCGCCGCCGTGAACCGTGCCGCCGAGCGCTTCGTGAAGCTCGCTCTTGCCTTCGGCCGCCACGACAAGGACTACGTCGACGCGTTCTACGGCCCGGGAGACTGGAAGACCGCGGCCGACGCCGGAGAGCCGCGCCCGCTCGCACAGCTCCGCGCCGAAGCCGAGGAGCTCCGGACGGAGCTCGAAGCGCTCCCCGCCGCGTCGGACGAGATGGAGGAGCGGCGCCGCAACGCCCTCGTGGCGTCCCTGCGGGCGCTCTCGGCGCGCGCCGCCGTCGTGGCCGGCGAGAAGCTGCCCTTCGAGGAGGAGTCGCGCCGCATCTACGACACCGTGGCGCCGCGGCATCCCGAGGAGCACTTCCAGGCCCTCGTCGCGGAGCTCGACAAGATGCTCCCCGGCTCCGGCAACGTCCAGAGCCGCCTCGAAAAGTTCCGCAAGGCCTACGTCATTCCCAAGGACAAGATCGACGCGGTCTTCCAGCGGGCCATCGCCGAGGCCCGCGAGCGCACCGGGAAACACCTCCCGCTGCCCGAAGGCGAGCGCTTCACGCTCGAGTACGTCCGCGACAAGAGCTGGAGCGGCTACAACTGGTATCAGGGCAACTACGTCAGCCTCATCCAGATCAACACGGACTTCCCGATCTACATCGATCGGGCGCTGGATCTCGCCTGCCACGAGGGCTACCCGGGCCACCACGTCTTCAACCTGCTCGTGGAGAAGGAGCTCTCGCGCGGACGCGCGTGGGCCGAATACACGCTGATGCCGCTCTTCTCGCCCCGCGCGATCGTTTCGGAGGGCAGCGGAAACTACGGGATCGACGTGGCGTTCCCCGGGCAGGAGCGCACGACGTTCGAGCGAGACGTGCTCTACCCGCTCGCGGGGCTCGACCCCAAGAGCGCGGAGGCGTACGCCAAGGTCCGCGAAGTCACCCAGAAGCTCTCCTTCGCCGGGAACGAGGCCGCCCGCCGCTACCTCGACGGCGAGATCGACGCGAAGGCCGCGGCGGACTGGCTGACGCGCTACGCGCTCTACGAGCCGGACCGCGCGGCCCAGCGCGTGCGCTTCATGGACCAGTACCGCAGCTACGTCATCAACTACAACTGGGGCGAAGAGCTCGTGCGCCGGTTCATCGAGTCCCGGGGCGGCACCGCGGAGAAGCCCGAGGAGCGCTGGCGCCAGTTCGCCTGGCTGTTGTCGCGCCCCGTGCTCCCATCGGAGCTGGAACGCTAGCGAATCAGTACTGCCCGGACGCTCCGCCTCCTCCGAAGCCCCCTCCGCCTCCGGTGAAGCCCGGACGTTCTTCGGGCTGGGCTGGCGCGGCGGGGATGGCGACGTGCGCTCCGAGCGCGCCGAGCGGGGACACGCCGACACCATCGGACGAAAAGAGCGGCGCCGCCGTCAGGCCGCGCCAGGCCCCGCCGGCCGCATCGCGCAGGCGGCGGTGCGCCCAGAGAGCCGCCGCGATGAGGATTACACCGCAGGCGGTGAGATAGGCCCACTTCGGTCCGATCGGAACGTAGTGGCGGAAGGTCGCGACCGATAGTGCGCCCGAAGCGATCGCGATCGCGAGGAGAAGCACGCGGCGAGCTCGAATGCCCCACGCCAGGAAGATGATCGGAAAGGCCGCGGTCGCGAGCATCGCCAGCAGCCGCAGCGCGGGCGGGAGCGGGGGCGGCGCGGGCGGGCGGTGGAACACGACGCGAACCGCCTCGATCCAGAACTGGTCCAGCGCATAGAGGTTCACGGCCCCGTAGAGCGCGGCCGCGGAGACTACAAACACGGCGACGAGGCTCCGGCGATGGGAAGGCGCGATGGACGCACGGTCGCGAAGCCGGTTGGTCCCGGCGAGGAGTACCAAGGAGAGAACGACCCAGATCGCGCGTCCCGCCGGCAGCCGCGCGGCAAACAGGAAGGCGCTGGCCGCCGACACGGCTCCGAACGCCCAGAACCCCCACCGCCACGCGAAGAGTGCCGCGAGCACGAAGGAGAAGGCGAGAAGGAGGTCGAAACTCGCGTCGTTGCCGACACGCCATTCGCGGTCGAGGAAATCGTAGGCCGCGTACACGCCGAACAGCCAGGCCAGAAACGACGAGGCCGCGTCGGCTCCGGTGCCGGACACTCGCGAGCCCCGGAGAACCTCGGTCGCGACCGCGAGTGCGGCCGCCGCCGCGGCCAGAGGCCCCAGGTCGGCGACGCGTGGCCATTCGAA
>DATBIJ010000239.1:0-5731 GCA_036557025.1 Thermoanaerobaculia bacterium
GATGCCGATCTGCTGCCATTGGCCCGGCCTCCCGAGGGAGGAGCTCCCGTTGCTCCGCAGGAACGCCGCGGCCTCGTCGGGCGAGGTGTCCTCCCAGGACTGAAACCGCGCCACCTCCGGATCGTTTCTGTACACGAGGAAGTGATCGAGATCGCCATCGCGAAACGCCCGGAGCACCAGCCTTCGTGTGGCGATCGGGAGATCCATCGTGCGTCAGGCCGCGATCGTCTTCCAGACCTCGCCGATCGAGCGAGCAGCCGGGAGACCCAGGAAGACGACGTCGGCAAACGGCACGGCGAACGAGTCGCGGATCCCCATCGTGTGGAGCCCTGCCTTCGGCGTCAGCTCTTCGCCGGCTCCGGACGCGCGTCCGCTTCGATGACGCTGCCCCGCGTGACGGCCGCACCCGCCGCGATCTCGGCGCCCTTGCCGATCATCGTGATCGCGCCCGCGGGCTCGCCCTTTGCCGCCGCGCCGATGCGGGCCTTGCGGCCGATGCGGACCTGCTTGTCCACGATCGTGCGCTCGACGCGGGCGCCGGCCCCGATCGAGGCCTCCGACAGGATCACGGAGTCCTTCACAACGGCCTTCGGCCCGACGAAGACGCCCGCCGAGAGCACGCTGTGCTCGACGAGCGCTCCCGCGGAGATGACGCAGCCGTCCGTGATGAAGCTGTCCTTGACGACGGCGCCCGCGCGGATGGCGACGGGAGGCCGCTCCTCGGAGCGTGTGTGCATGATCCAGCCGCGATCGTTCAGGTCGATGGGCGGCGGGTCCTCGAGCAAATCCATCTGAGACTGCCAGTAGGCGTCGACGGTCCCCACATCGACCCAGTATCCGTCGAAGGGGTACGCCATGACCCGCGAGCCGCCGCCGAGCATCGCCGGGATGACGTCTTTTCCGAAATCGTGCGCGGAGTCGCGCCGCCGCGCGTCCTCCTGGAGGATCCGCGCGAGCACCGAGCGGCCGAACACGTAGATGCCCATCGAAGCCAGCGTGCCCGGCGGGTCCTTCGGCTTCTCGACGAACGAGGTGACCCGGTAGTCGCTGTCGCTCGCGAGGATGCCCATTCGCGTCGCCTCCTCGCGCGAAACGTTGCGGGCCGCGATCGTCAGCTCCGCGTGCTGGCGCATGTGGAAGTCGATCATCCAGGCGTAGTTCATCTTGTAGATGTGGTCGCCCGAGAGGACCAGGATCAGATCCGGGTCGCCGCGCTCGAGAAAGGAGAGGTTCTGCGTCAGCGCGTCGGCGGTCCCCTTGTACCAGTCGGTGTCGAGGCGGCCCCGATAAGGCTGGTAGATCTGGATGCCGCCGGTGAAGGTGCGGTCCAGGTCCCAGGGCCGCCCGGCCCCGATGTGCTCGTTCAAGGAATGCGGTCGGTACTGCGTCAGGATCATGACGTCGTTGATCCCCGAGTTGACGCAGTTGGAGAGCGTGAAGTCGATGATGCGGTACTTGCCGGCGAAGGGGACGGCGGGCTTCGCGCGACGCTCGGTCAGCACCCCGAGCCGCGACCCCTCCCCGCCGGCGAGGATCACGGCTCGCGTCTTCATCGCGGCCTAGCCTAACCCACGGATCGCGCGCGCCCGGGCGTAGAGCTCCTCGTAGAGACGTGCGGATCGCGCCCAGGAGAAGTCCGCGGACATGCCGCGCTTCTGCAGGCCGCTCCACAGCGTCGCGTCTTTGCGCACACGCCAGGCGCGGTCGAGCGCGTCGGCGAGCGAAAGGGGGTCGAAGCCGTCGAACATCACGCCGTTGCCGCCCGGGTCGCCGAAGTCCACGACCGTGTCCGCGAGACCTCCCGTTCGCCGGGCGACCGGGACGGCGCCGTAGCGCATCGCGATCATCTGCGTCAGCCCGCAGGGCTCGTAGCGCGAGGGAATCAGGAGCGCGTCCGCGCCACCGTAGATCCGGCGCGCCTGAACGCCGTCGAAGCGCAGGCGCACGCTCGCGCGGCCGGGGTAGGCGCCCTCCAGCTGGGCGAACGCGCGCTCGAGCCGTGCCTCGCCGGTGCCGAGCAACACGAACTGTCCGCCCGCCTCGAGCCACCGCAGGACGCCGGGCATCGCGATGTCCAGGCCCTTCTGGTGATCGAGCCGCGAGACGACGCCCAGCAGCGGCGGCGCCGCGTCCACCGTCAGGCCCGCCGACTCCTGCAGCGCGCGGCGGTTCTCGAGGCGGCGCTCGAGCGTGTCGGCGTCGAAGGTGGCCGCGAGGGCTTTGTCGGTCTTCGGGTCCCAGATCTCCGTGTCGATGCCGTTCAGGATCCCGTGCAGCCGGTCCTCGCGCGCGCGCAGCACGCCGTCGAGCCCGTGGCCGCCGTCCTTCGTCAGGATCTCGCGCGCGTAGGTCGGCGACACCGTCGAGAGAATGTCCGCCCCGAGCAGGCCCAGCGCGAGCATCGAGTCGCGGAATCCCTCGGGCAGCGCGCGCAGCGCCGGCGAGCCCAACAGGCCGAACTCGCCGAGCCAGCGCCCGGCACCCTGACCCGCGTAGCCCAGGTTGTGGATCGTGAAGACCGAGGCGATCTCGCGGAAGCCGCCGAAGCGCCGACCCTGGGTTGCGAGCCACCAGACCGCGGGCGCCGCGTGAAAGTCGTGGGCGTGCGCGATCTCCGGCTTCCAGCTCAGGGCCTGCGTCGCCCAGAGGGCGGCAAGCGAGAAGAAGGTGAACTTCGGCGCGTCCTCGCCGATCCAGGACCCGTAGATTTTCCCATCCTTCGGAATCGAACCGCCGGTCACCAGCCAGACCGTCACGCCGTCGACTTCGGTCTCGTAGATCTCGCAGTGCTCGGATCCGTAGCTCGTGCGCACGGGGAAGCCCGTGCGCCACTTCATCGGCCGGCCGGTCCAGTCGATCGACCCGAACCCGGGGATCGCCACGCGGACGTCGTGCCCTCGGGCCGCCAGCGCCTTGGGCAGGGATCCCACGACGTCCGCCAGCCCGCCCACCTTGACGAGCGGGGCCATCTCCGCCGCGAGAAAGAGGACCTTCATGGGGTCAGGTCTTTAGTTGTTAGCGTTTCGCCAAGAGTCTTTGACACAGCCTACCGAAACCCCGCTTCGACGGGGACGTAGAAGAAGGGCACGTCCCTTCAGGAGGTTGACTGAATGAGCGCCGTTTCCACACGCCGCCTGGCATCTCTCGGCTTCACCGCCTTCGCCATCGTTTTGAGCACGCCCGCCGCCTCCGTCGCCCAAGCCGCCGCGGCCGTCCCACCCGCGCCCGCGGCGTGGATCGCGCGTTCCAACGAGAACGCCCAGTGGATGCTGGCGGCCCAGGCGAAGTTCGCCCCCGAGGCCATGGGTCGGCTGGGGCTTCCCGGCATGGACGAGCGGATCTTCGATCTGGAGCCCAACCTCGCGGAGCGCTCGATCGCCGAGACCCAGAAGGTCGTCGACGAGTACAAGAAGCGGCTGGCCGCCGAGAAGGATCCCAAGGTCCGCCAGGATCTGGAGATTCTGATCGCCCAGGGAGAAGAGGGAATCGAAGGGGTCCGGCTCAACCGCAAGTACTACTTCCCCTACTTCGACCTGTCCCAGACGATCTTCCAGGGGATTCGAGGGCTGCTCGACGATCAGATCCCGGCACAGCGGCGCACCGCGGCGCTGGTGCGTCTGCGTAAGTACGCCGGGATGGAGCCGGGCGGCAAGCCGATCGCGACGCTCGCCCAGGAGCGCATCCGAGAGCGGCTCTCGGTGCCGGGCCTGAAGGGGCCGGTCAAGGACGAGGTCGAGCGGGACCTCGCCAACAGCGACTCCTTCCTCGACGGCCTCGGGAAGCTCTTCGAGAAGTACGGGATCGCGGGCTGGCAGGAGCCGCTCGCGAAGCTCAAGGAGCAGATCGCGAGCTACAACGCGTTCGTGCGTGCCGAGGTGCTGCCTCGCGCCCGCACGGACTTCCGCGAGCCCGAAGAGCTCTACCGCTTCGGCTTGAAGGCCTACGGCGTCGACATGCCGGTCGAGGAGCTGATCTCGCGCGCCGAGGTCTCCTTCCGCGAGATCCAGAACGAGATGCAGGCCCTCGCGCCGCTGGTCGCGAAAGAGAAGGGCCTCGCGGCGACCGACTACCGCGGCGTCCTGCGGGAGCTCAAGAAGACGCAGGTCACCGGCGAGGCCGTGCTCCCGCTCTACCAGCAGCGTATGAAGGAGCTGGAGGATCGGATCCGCGCCGGCAAGGTCGTGACGCTTCCCCAGCGCGAGGCGCGCATCCGTCTGGCGACCGAAGCGGAGAGTGCCGCGATCCCGGCGCCCAACATGCGCGCGCCGCGGCTGATCGGCAACACCGGCGAGATGGGGGAGTTCGTTCTGCCGCTGAAGATCCCCGGCAAGGAAGGGGCGATGTCCTTCGACGACTTCAGCTTCGACGCGGCGGCCTGGACGTTGACCGTCCACGAGGGACGCCCCGGCCACGAGCTGCAGTTCGCGGCCCTGGTGGAGAACGGGGTCTCCTTCGCCCGCGCGATCTTCGCCTTCAACAGCACCAACGTCGAGGGCTGGGCGCTCTACGCGGAGGCGGAGATGAAGCCGACGCTGCCGCTCGACGGGCAGCTCGTGGCGCTCCAGCACCGGCTCATGCGCGCCGCCCGCGCCTTCCTGGATCCGAGCCTGCAGCTCGGGAGGGTCACACCGGAGGACGCGATGCGGGTGCTGACGCAGGACGTCGTGCTCTCGCCGGCGATGGCGACCCAGGAGGTCGAGCGCTACACGTTCCGCTCGCCCGGGCAGGCGACCTCGTATTTCGTCGGCTACACGCGGCTGATGCAGCTGCGCACCGAGACCGAGCGGCTGCTCGGGCCGCGCTTCGACCGGCAGAAGTACCACGACTTCCTGCTCGCGCAGGGACTGGTCCCGCCGCGGCTCCTGCGGGCCGCCGTGCTCGAGGAGTTCGTGCCCGCGCAGAAGTCCGAGTCCTAAAGAGAGCCTCCCTTCGCCCGCGTTCGCCATCAGGGGAGGAACGCGTCCCGGGCGCTGCAAGTTGCTTCCACGGCCCGGGCCCGCGAGCCGATGAACGACCGCTGCGCGGCGGGATGCTGCTGGTATCTCGGCGACATCGCGGACGAGATGAATCAGCTCCACCTGCACCGTCTTCGCCGGGGCGGAGCTTCGCGAGCGGATCTCGCTCGGCGAAGCGGGCAGACTTCCTCGCGGGGCTACACCGCGCCGTCATCCTGAGGGCCATGAGCCCGCTCGCCCGCTCCGGCGGGGTTTCCGTTCACCTGCGGGGTCGCCAAGAACCCGGCGGCGCTGCGGGCGCTGCGGCAACTCGTCTTCGAGAATACGGGGAGAGGACGATGAACATCTCCCCGGATAGCATCTACACGGGAGCGCTGAGAGCGGCGCTGTTCGCGCTCCGGGAAGCGGCGTGATCGCCACGGCGGGGATCGACGTCGGGTCGAGCTCGGTCAAGGCGGTTCTCCTCCGGTCCGACGGCGCCGGCGAGACCGTCCTCTCCCATGCTATCGGGCGAATCCGCAAGCGCGACGTGAGCCAGGTCGTCTCGGAGGTCTTCGACACGGCCCGCGCGGCGGCGAGGGAGGAGGAACTCGCGTACATCGCGACGACGGGCGAAGGGGAGGACATTTCTCCGGGCGTTCGGGATCGAGCGGCTGCGCACCGAGGTCGCCTGGAACGAGCACCGGCTCAACGGCTTTCTCGGCGAGAAGGGCTTTCGCCCGGCGCCGCGGCTCGTGCTCGACCTGGAGCTGGACGACCCGGCGGTCTCGATCGAT
>DATBIJ010000240.1:0-6995 GCA_036557025.1 Thermoanaerobaculia bacterium
ACGAAGAGCGTCGGGATCGCCAGCGACCCGATCTTCGCCTCGTTGTCGAACCGCGTCGCGATCAGCGCCCTCGGGACGATGGGATAGTGGCGGCGCGCCATCTCGGCGATCGAGCGAAACGGCATCTCGAGGATCAGCGCCCCGCAGGGGCGTTGCCTCGCGACCTCCACCGCGACGGCCGCCCCCAGCGACTCCCCGAGCACGACCATCCGCTCGGGCGGGAAGCCGCGCTCGCGCGCGGCGTCGTAGACGGCGAGCCCATCCGCGTAGAGGCCGGCCTCGGACGGCTTGCCCTCGGAGCGCCCGTAGCCGCGGTAGTCCACGAGAACGACGTCCAGTCCGTGCGCCGCGACGATGCGCCCGGCGCGCTCGAGGCGATGGCTGATGTTGCCCGCGTTGCCGTGGAAGAAGAGCAGGGCGCGTTCCCCCTTGCCGCGCACCCACCAGCCGTGCAGGCGGGTTCCATCGGCCGCGACCGGGTGCAGCTCGTCGGCGGCGAGGCCGAGATCCGCCGGCGCGATCTCGAGCGCGCGCGACGGGAAATAGATGAAGGCGTCTTCCAGGATCACGATCAGAGCGCACAGGATAGCGCCCGCGCCCGCGAGGACGACCCCGAGGACGGCGGCCCGGCGAAGTCCGGGGGAGAGGCTCGCGCGCGAAGGTTCGTCCATGGTCGCGCTGAAGCATAATCGGCCTCCTTCGGAGGCTTGGCTCCGAGAGGAGGACTCATGGTTCGCAGAGTCTCAGTGGCCGCGTTCCTCGCCGTCGTTCTGCTACCGCTCGCCGCCGCCGCCCAGGGCGCCGCCGCCCCGACCTCGGGTCTGCGCGCGGAGATTCTCGGAAGGATCGCCGACATCGAAGGCAAGATCGTCGGGCTCGCGGAGGCGATTCCGCAGGAGAAGTATTCGTGGCGCCCCGCCCCGGGTGTCCGCTCGGTGTCCGAGGTCTTCATGCACGTGGCGGGAGGCAACTATTACCTGCCCTCGTTCGCGGGCGTGAAGCTTCCGGCGACCTTCGAGCGCGGCATGGAGAAAACGGTCACGGAGAAGGCGAAGGTCATCGCGGAGGTCAAGAGCTCCTTCGCGCACGTGAAGGCGGCACTCGCCCAGACGCCGGACGCGCAGCTGGAGACGAAGGTCAAGCTCTTCGGGCAGGACACGACCTGGCGCGGCGTCTACCTCGTCGTGCTGGAGCACGTCTCGGAGCACCTGGGGCAGCAAATCGCCTACGCGCGCTCCAACGGCGTGACGCCGCCCTGGAGCGCCGGGGGCGGGGGAGACTAGCGCGCGTGGCGGAACTCCCCGGGGAAGTTCAGGAGCTCGTCGAGAAGCGAAAGCTCGACGAGCTCGAGGACCTCTGGATCCGCCGCGCCGGGGAGACTCCCGAGGACCACGCCTTCTTCTTCGCGCTGGCGGCGGCGGTCAAGAAGAAGGGCTCCGGCGCGAAGGCGCTTTCGTGGCTCCGCCTGCTGGCGGATCAGCAGGAAGCCACCGGTGCGGGCCGCCTCGCCGTCCTGCGCGAGGTCGCGCGGATGTCCCCGACGGATTCCGCGGTCCGCGGAGAGCTGGAAGCGGCGCTGCGCGCCCGCCACGCGGCGCACCCGGCGCTCGCCGCGGTCCTGGCACGCAACCCCCTGTCGGGCTCGAAGGACCCGGCGGAGACCGCCGACCGGGCGGATCGCTGGCTGCGCTTCCAGGTCGGCGAGGTCTACCTGATGGCCGGCCGCGGTCCCGGCCGCCTGGTCGAGATGAACCCGGCGCTCGACGTCATGCGGCTCGACGTGGGAGGGACGCTGGTGCCGCTGTCGCTGCTGACGGCGGAAAAGAACCTCACCGTGCTCCCCGCGGGTCACTTTCTTCGCCGGAAGGTCGAGGAGCTCGAGGGACTGCGTGCGCTCGCGGGGGAGGATCCCGTCGGCACGCTCCGGGCGCTGCTCGAGAGCATGGGCGGCGCGCTGCCGCTCGCGCAGGTCAAGGAGCATTTCGCCGGGATCGTCGAGGAAGCCCGCTGGACGTCGTTCTGGGCGGCCGCCCGGCGCGACGCCCGGGTGCTGGTGTCCGGGGGCGGCAAGAACGCCGCGGTGTCCTGGACGGGCAGCGCGGACGAGGCGGCGGGAAGCGTCCGCACGGCCTTCGCCGCCGCGACGCCCGAGAAGAAGATCGAGATCGCGCGCAAGGAGGCGAAGCGCTCCAAGGAGCTGGCGCGGTTCTTCGCGGAGGGACTCGTCCAGGAGGCGCGCCGGCGACGGGCCGATTCGCCGGCCTCCGCCTGGGAGCTGTCGCAGGCCGCCGCGCGGATTCTGCCCGGGGAGCCCGAGGCGTTCCCGGCCTCGGAGCTCTTCGTGGGGCGGGATCCGCTGGCCGTGCTCGCCTCCATTCGCGACTCGCAGGCGCGCGAGCGCGCGCTCGCCGCGCTGCGCGAGTCCCGCGCGGACTGGCCCGCGCTGTTCGCCGAGCAGTTCCAGAGGGACGAGGACTCCCGGATCCTCGCCTCGCTCTGGGAGGCTCTGGATCCGGCGCGCCGCGAGGAGCTCTCGCGGCGCATCCTTCGCTCGCCGCGGCTCGCGCCGCGCGCGTTTCTCTGGCTGGCCGAGCGCCTCACCGCCGAGACGGCACCGCCCGGGTTCTTCCTGTCCCTCGTGGACGCTGTTCGTTCCTCCGAGATGACGGGCGTGCGGGCTCGCCTGAAGGAGCTCTTCGAGCCGGGCGCCCTCGCCGTCTCCCTCGTGCGCGCCGCCGCCTCCGAGGACGCCGCCCGCGAGATGCTCGGCGCGCTCGACCGGGTCGGCAGCATCGAGGAGCATCGGCGCGCCACGGTCCGCGAGGCCCTCCTGATGAAGTTCCCGGAGCTGCGGGCCCCCGCGCGCGAGTGGCTGTATGCCACCGCCGAGGCGATCGCGGCGCGCCGCAGCGAGCTGGACAAGTTGAAGCGCGTCGAGCTGCCCGCCAACGCCGAGGCCATGCGGACGGCGAAGGAGCACGGCGACCTGCGCGAGAACTTCGAGTACCACGCCGCGCGGCAGAAGCACGAGTACTTGTCGGCCCGGATCGCCGACCTCGCCGACGAGCTCTCCCGTACGCGGGCACTGGACCCCGCGCGCATCGACACCTCCGAGGTGCGCGTCGGCACGCGTGTCACGGTTCGCGGCCCCGCCGGCCCGCGAGAGATCACGATCCTCGGGCCCTGGGACTCGCGCCCCGAAGAGCAGATCTACTCCTACCAGTCCGAGTTCGGCCAGCGCCTCTTGGGCGCCCGGCTCGGAGACAAGGTCGCGCTCGAGGACGGCGTCGAAGGAGAGATCGTCGCGATCGCCCCCTGGAAGACGGCCTAGCCTGTCGCGTCCGGCGGACGGCGTCCGGACCGCGTCGCGAGCGCCAGAACCGCGGCCACCGCGGCAAGCGTCAGGAGCGTCCCCGCGACGGAGCCCGCCGTGAGGCGCTCGCCGAGCACGGCGGCCCCGAGCCCCATCGACACGACGACCGCGATCTGCTGCAGGACGCCCGCCGTCACGTTGTCCAGCCAGCGGAAGGAGAAGGTCATCAGCAGCTGCGCGGCGATCGAGATCGCCGCGACGCCGGCCAGGAGCGCCCACTCTTTGGCGTCCGGTGGGCGCCAGGAGCGCAGGGCGAAGGGCGCGCAGACGAGCAGGCCGAAGAAGGTGAAGCTCGCGAAGATCGCCCAGGAGCTCTCGGTGCGGCGCGCCGCGCGCGTCGCGACGAGGGCGGCGCCGCCCAGCGCCGCGGAGGAGACCCCCGCCAGCTCCCAGGGCCCGAAGAGGAAGAGCCGTCCGGGGGGTGCGTGGGCGGAAACCACCAGCGTGACGCCCAGGATCGCCGCGACCAGAGGGATCCACGTCGCCGGTCGCAGCCGCTCGCCGAGAAACGCCGCGGCGAAGAGCCCGGCCCAGATCGGCGAAGTGTAGTTCAGCAGCGTCGCCACGCCGACCGGGATGTGCTCGATCGCGAGGAAGTAGAGCAGCACCGCTGTTCCCCCGAAGAGCCCGCGGATCAGGACCAGGTCGCGCCGCCCGACGTTGCGGGCCGCGCGGCGCAGGCTCGGCACCAACAAAAACGGGATCATCCCGGCCGCGAACCTCGCGAAGGCGACCTGCGCTCCGGGGATGCGGGGGGACAGCAGCTTGGCGCCGAACGCCATCAGGCCGAAGCAGGTCGAAGACGCCGCGAAGAACCAGAGCGCGCGCCGCGACGCCTGCGCCGAGGCCGGCACCGCGGAGGCCGACACGGAGCCGCGCGCCCTACAGGAAGATCTGGTCGGCGTAACACCACATCCAGTCCTCTCCCGGCTCGAAGGAGCGGACGATCGGGTGGTGAACGGCCTGCCAGTGTTTCGTCGCGTGGCGGTTGGGGGAGGAATCGCAGCAGCCGACGTGTCCGCAGCTCATGCAGAGCCGCAGGTGCACCCAGCGGCCGCCGATTCTGAGGCAGTCCTCGCAGCCGTCGGCGCTCGGCTCGACCTTGCGGATCTCCTGGCGGTGGCTGCAGGCGGACATCTCGAGGCGAATCCTATGCCGCACCCGGAGGCGGCTGAGGTTAGTCTCGCGGCATGCGACAGAAAGCCGCCGCTGCCGCCCTGCTGCTCGCTCTCCTGCACCTCGCCTGCGCGGCGGCGGGCCCGCCCGTCGAGAAGGGGAGTTTTCGCGACGCCGACCTCGTCGAGCTCGTGCGGCTCGATCCGACGATCCGCCTCGACATCCGCTACGCGACGAGCGACAACTTCACGGGGACGCCGGTGTATTCGCAGGCACGCGCGTTCCTGCAGCGGCCGGCGGCCGAGGCGCTCGTGCGGGTGCAGAAGGCCCTCGCGCCGCAGGGTTACGGGCTGCTCGTCTTCGACGGCTACCGTCCCTGGTCGGTCACGAAGAAGTTCTGGGACATCACCTCGCCCGAGAAGCGGGAGCAGGGGTTCGTCGCGAATCCGGCGAAGGGCTCGAAGCACAACCGCGGCTGCGCCGTCGACCTCTCCCTCTACGACCTCGCGACCGGGCGGGAGATCGAAATGCCGAGCGTCTACGACGAGTTCACCGAGCGGGCGGACCCGGACTACGCCGGCGGCACGCCGGAGCAGCGAGCCCGACGCGACCTCCTGCGCGCCGCGATGGAGAAGGAAGGCTTCGAGGTCGACCCCGGCGAGTGGTGGCACTTCAACTACAAGGACTGGAGGAGCTACCCCATCCTCGATATCCCCTTCGAGCGGATCCGCTAGAGGTTCAGCGCCACCGACAGGAAGACGGCCATCTCGCCCCTCGACACGGGTTGTGTGGGGCAGAAGTTGCCGCCGCCGCAGCCCACCGTGATTCCCCGCCGCGACATCTCCTCGACCCAGACCGCGAAGGGGCTCGTGCAGGGGACGTCCCCGTACGTCGGCGCCGTGCAGGGCGGGGGAATGTAGGCGGGTCCCTCGACGGTCCGCAGCAGGAACACCCCCATCTGCTCCCGCGTCACCGGGGCGTCGGGGCAGAAGTTGCCGCCACCGCAGCCCGAGGTGATGTTCCGCACCACGAGCTCCTCGATCCAGCGCGCGGCAAAGGAGCCCACGGGCACGTCGCCGAAGACGCTCCCGGTCTCGGGCGGCGGGAGGTAGCAGAGCCCGTCGTGGCCGCGCAGGAGGAACACGGCCATCTGCGCCCGCGTGATCGGGGTAACCACCCCGAACGCGCCGCCGCCCACGCCGACCGTGATCAGGTTGGTCACCAGGCGCGTGACGTAGGAGTAGAACGAATGCGCGCCCGGCACGTCGTTGAAGTCCGAGATCCAGCCGTTCAATAGCGTGCCGGAGACGCCGCTGGGATTGATCGCGGTCACGTCGTTGCGCGTGCCGGGCGGTCGGGGCGGCATGACCGCGGTCAGCGTGGTCTCGTTGACGAAGGTTGCCGCGACGGGTGTCCCCCCGACGTCCAGGGTGGCTCCCGACTCGAAGAACAGGCCGCTCAGCGTGACCGGCGTGCCTCCGGACGGCGGGCCCGACGGAGGATCGACGCCGAGCAGGATCCTCTGCGAGAACTCGGAGGTCTCCCCGGTGGCGTTGGTCGCGGTGGCGCTGATCGGCTGCCCCGCCTCGGTGGCGCCGGGCACGTTCACGTTGAAGCTGACGTTGCCCGTCGCGTCGGTGTTGACGACGGCCGATCCGAGATATGTCCGGCCCTCGAGGAACTCCTGCGGCCGCGCGAAGCAGGAATCGCTGGCGTAGAAGTCGAGCGTGTAGCTGGTGCTGGAGGCGCTGCGCAGGAAGCCCTGGATGTTGGTCCCGCCGGCGATGGGCGACGCGACACGGAGTATCGGGAAGTTCTGGATGCCGTTGGCGCCAATGTCGACGTCGCCGGGATCGTTCGGCGTGACGCCGAGCGGGAAGAGATCGATGCCGATGTCGGTGTTCGAGTGGATCGTGTTGCCGCGGATCGTGACGCCGGAGGCTCCGTCCGAGATCAGGATGCCCTTGCGTCCGTTGTGAGCGATGAGGTTGCCCTCGCCCGCCGCGACCCCGCCGATCCGCGCGTTCGTGCCCGCGGTCGTGATCCCGTCGAAGGTGTTGGGCAGCGGCGTGACGCCGTTGGGGGCCACGCCGATGTAGTTGCCGAGGATCGTCAGGTCCATGCTGCCGAAGTCGTAGATGCCGTTGAATGTGTTGCCGGAGATCACGTTGCGGAAGATGGCGCCGGCGCCGCCGATGGTCACGTCCGTCGGGTCGCCGGAGGATCCTCCCGTCGTGATCCCGAACGCGTTGCCGAAGCCGACGGTGCCGGTCGGTGTGGTTCCGATGTGATTGCCGAGGATGATCGCGCTGCCGGCTCCCTGCGCGTTGATGCCCGTGCCCCATCCCACGATCGTGTTGCCGGCCCCGGCCGCGCCGCCCCCGACCAGCGAGTTGACGGAGGTGTCGAGCCGCACCCCCAAGCCCGTGCCGGCGCCCTCGGTGCGGGGGATGAGCGTCGTGCAGCCCGCGTTGCACCCGATGAAGTTGCCGTGGACGACCGCGGA
>DATBIJ010000241.1:0-3980 GCA_036557025.1 Thermoanaerobaculia bacterium
TACCCCGCCTTCGACGTCACGCCCGCGCGCTACATCACCGCGATCATCACGGACCGGGGCGTCTGCCGGCCGCCTTACGCCGAGAGCCTCGCCGCCGCCGTGCGCGCGCCCGTCCCGGCCACGACATGATCGTCCTGGGCATCGAGACTTCCTGCGACGAGACCTCCGTCGGAATCGTCGACGGCGAGGGCCGCGTCCTGGCCAACGTCGTCTCGTCGCAGGCGCGCGCACACGCGCACTGGGGCGGCGTGGTCCCGGAGGTCGCGGCGCGCGCGCATCTGGAGAATCTGCCGGCCGTCTTCGACACCGCGCTCGCGGAGGCCGGCATCCCGCTCGAGGAGGTCTCCGCCGTCGCCGCGACCGCCGGCCCGGGCCTGGTGGGCGCGCTGCTCGTGGGCCTCTCGGGGGCCAAGGCCCTCGCGTTCGCCCGGGGCATTCCGCTGATCCCCGTCTCCCACCTCGAGGGGCACCTGCTCTCCGCGCACCTGGGACGCGACCGCGCGCCGGCCGCCCCGCTGATCTTCCCGTTCCATGGGCTCGTCGTCTCCGGCGGCCACGCGGAGCTCGTCCGCGTCGAAGAGCATCGCATCGTGCCGATTGCGCGCACCCGCGACGACGCGCCCGGGGAGGCGTTCGACAAGGTGGCGCGACGCGCGGGCCTGCCCTACCCCGGCGGTCCGATCGTCGACCGAATCGCCGCGCGGGGGCGTCCGCAGGGCGATCGCCTGCCGATCGGGCGCGTCGAGGGGTCGCTCGATTTCTCCTTCTCGGGGCTGAAGACCGCGATGCTGCGCGAGTTCGCGCGCCGCGGAGTCGACGGCTCACCGCGCGAGGAATCGACGCTTCCCCAGGACCTCGTCGATCTCTTCGCGGCCTTCCAGCACGCGATCGTCTCGGCCCTCCTCGACCGCGTCGAGCGCGTGCACGCCACGGAGGGCATCGAGCGGCTCGCCCTCTCGGGAGGCGTGGCCGCGAACTCGGAGCTGCGGCGCCGCCTCGGGGAGTGGGGCGCCGCCGCCGGCGTCCCTGTGCTCCTGCCCGAGCGCGCGTACACGACCGACAACGGCGCGATGATCGCCTGGGCGGGCTTGCGACGATTCCTCGCCCGGGGCGCGGAGGAGTTTCTCTCGGTCAACGCCCGCTCGCGCTGGCCGCTGGGGTCAGGTCTTTAGTTGTAAGCAATTCGACAAGTTCCCATGACAGCGACGACGTCAAGCCCCTATTGCGTTTTGCTTACAACTAAAGACCTGACCCCATAATGCGATTCGCATGAACGACCCGCGGCTCATCCGTAACTTCTCGATCGTCGCCCACATCGACCACGGGAAGACGACGCTGTCGGACCGCATTCTCCAGCACTGCGGGGCGGTCTCCGCGCGGGAGATGCGCGAGCAGATGCTCGACGACATGGAGCTCGAACAGGAGCGCGGCATCACGATCAAGGCCCGCGCCGTCACGCTTCGCTACGCCGCGAAGGACGGCGAAACCTACACGCTGAATTTGATCGACACGCCGGGGCACGTCGACTTCTCTTACGAAGTCTCCCGCTCGCTGGCGGCCTGCGAGGGCGCCGTGCTCGTCGTCGATGCGACGCAGGGAGTCGAGGCGCAGACGCTCGCCAACGCCTATCTCGCGACCGGCCACGACCTCGCGATCGTTCCCGTGATCAACAAGATCGATCTGCCCTCCGCGGAGCCCGAGCGGGTTCGCGAGCAGATCGAGCAGGTCATCGGAATCCCGGCGCACGACGCGGTGCTGACCTCGGCAAAGCAGGGCGTGGGCATCGAGGAGCTGCTCGAGCGGATCGTCCGCGACATCCCATCCCCCAAGGGCGATCCGGCGGCGCCGCTGAAGGCGCTGCTCTTCGACTCCTGGTACGACCCCTACCGCGGCGTGACCTCGCTGGTTCGAATCGTCGACGGGACGCTTCTCCCGCACACGAAGATTCGCGCGTTCGGCACGGGTCTCGAGACGGAGGTCGAGGAGGTCGGCCTCTTCACGCCGGCCCGCGTCGCCGTCGGCGAGCTCTCCGTCGGGGAGGTCGGCTTTCTCTGGGGCAACATCAAGGATCTCCATGCGACGCGGATCGGGGACACGGTCACCGACGCCCTCCACCCGACCGCCGAGCCGCTGCCCGGCTTCGCCGAGGCGAAGCCGATGGTCTTCGCCGGCCTCTTCCCGACCGACGCGGACGCCTACGCGGACCTGCGCGACGCGATGGAGAAGCTGCGCCTGAACGACGCGTCCTTCTCCTTCGAGCCGGAGAACTCCACCGCGCTGGGCTTCGGCTTCCGCTGCGGGTTCCTGGGCCTGCTGCACATGGAGATCGTGCAGGAGCGACTCGAGCGCGAGTTCGACCTGGACCTCATCACGACGGCCCCGGGCGTCAACTACCGCGTCACGACGACCGCCGGCGAGGTCCTCGAGATCTCCAACCCCAACAAGCTCCCCGCGACCGGCAACATCCAGAAGATCGAAGAGCCCTACATCGCCTCGACCATCATCACGCGGGACGACTTCCTCGGCGGGCTGCTCGCCCTCTGCGAAGAGCGCCGCGGGGTCCAGAAGTCTCTCGAATACCTCTCCTCCAACCGGGTCGTGCTGACCTACGAGTTCCCGTTGAACGAGGTGGTGCTCGACTTCTACGACAAGCTCAAGTCGATCTCCCGGGGGTACGCCTCCTTCGACTACGAGTTCCTCGGGTACCGGGAGGGCGACCTCGTCAAGCTGGACCTGCTCGTCAACGGCGAGCCCGTCGACGCGCTGTCCCTGATCGTCCACCGGGAGGAAGCGACGGCGAAGGGCCGTGTGCTCGCGACGAAGATGCGGGAGATCATCCCGCGCCAGATGTTCGAGGTCGCGATCCAGGCCGCGATCGGATCGAAGATCGTGGCCCGAGAGACCGTCTCGGCGCTTCGCAAGAACGTGCTCGCGAAGTGCTACGGCGGCGACATCACGCGCAAGCGCAAGCTGCTGGAGAAGCAGAAAGAGGGGAAGAAGCGCATGAAGCGCGTCGGACGCGTCGACATTCCGCAGGAAGCCTTCCTCGCGGTCCTGAAGGTCGAATGAGCCGCGCGAAGTCCGCGAAGCCCGCACCGCCCGAGCCGGAGACGACGGAGCGGCGATCCTCCGCGCGCGAATGGTACGAGTCGCTGCTGGTCGCGGGCGTGTTCGTGCTGTTCGTTCGGACCTTCGTGGTGCAGACCTACCAGGTCCCGACGGGGTCCATGGAAAAGACGATCCTGGTGGGCGACCACTTCCTCGTCAACAAGTTCGCGTTCGCGCCGCGCCTGCCCGCGCTCGCGAAGCTGCTGCCCTATCGCGACATCCGCCGCAACGACATCATCATCTTCAAGAAGCCGGGCTCGCCCGCCGAGGTACTCGTCAAGCGGGCCGTGGCGGTGGCGGGCGACACGGTCGAGATGCGCGAGAAGAACCTCTACATCAACGGCGAGGCCGCCGACGGCCCGTGGGTGCGACACACGGAGCCGGGTGTGGTGCTGCCGCGCCGCGACATCCTCCCCCCCGTGCGCGTGCCCGAGGGCCACTACCTCGGCATGGGAGACAACCGCGACAACTCGTTGGACAGCCGCTTCTGGGGGCCGATCCCCCGCGAGAACGTCTTCGGTCGCCTGTCGATCATCTACTGGTCGTACGAAGCGGAGCCCGACTCGCATCTCTGGCGCGGCCCTCTCGCGAAGCTGCGGCAGACCCTCGACGTCGTGCTGCACTTCTTCTCGCGCACGCGCTGGGATCGCATGTTCCTGCTGGTGCGGTAGCGCGGGGACGCCGCGATGCGGATCGGGGCGGCCCGCGAGTTTCTGGAGGCCGCGCTGGCGGCCGCGATCCTGGCGCTCTTCGTGCGGACGTTTCTCGTGCAGGCCTGGGCGGTGCCCTCTCCTTCCATGGAGGAGACGCTGCTCGTGGGCGACCAGATCCTCGTGAACCGCTTCGTCTTCGGACCGCGATCCGCCCCGGGC
>DATBIJ010000242.1:0-2386 GCA_036557025.1 Thermoanaerobaculia bacterium
ACGTGGAGCTCGTTCATCTCGCGGTGGCCGTCGGCGTGCTGGACCTTCCACATCCACTGCTTGCCGGTGACGTAGACGTGGATCGCGTCGGCCGGGGCCCGCGTGATCTTGAAGTAGAGGGCCGCCCCCCAGAAGAACATCACGAGGACCAGGCCGAGCGGGATGACGGTCCAGACGATCTCGAGGACCGTCGATTCGTGGACGTCGGTCGCGATCTCGCCGGCCGCGCGTCGCCGGTAGCGAATCGCGAAGTAGACGACCAGCGTCCCGATGAGCAGCGAGAAGAACGCCGTGACGGTGATCAGGAAACCGTAGAAGACGTCGACGTCCTTCGCGAAGCTCGAGGCCTGCGGGGGGAGGATTTCCATCAGACGCCTTCCCCTCGGACCACGCGCAGCCGCGCCCGCTGCCGGCGCGAGAGGATCGCGAGCGACACGGCGATCACGGCGATCGTCGCCGCGCCCGCCAGCCGCACGATGTTGATGACCGCCGCCCCGTACTTGCCCGTCTTCGGGTCGTAATGGAAGCAGTAGAGGAGCAGCTTGTCGGCGGGGTTCCCGATCGTGCCGGAAGAAGCCTCGACGAGCGCGAGCCGCAGGTCGCGCGGCGCGTAATCGATACCGAAGAAATAGCGGGACAGGCGGCCGTCGGGGGTCGCGATGAAGATGCCGCTCGCGTGGGCGAACTGGCCGCGCTCCGCGTCGTACCGGTAGCGAAACCCCACGGCGCGCGCGAGCTTCGAGATCTCCGCCGCTTGCCCGGTCAGGAAGTGCCAGCCGGGGTCGGCGCCGGGCCTGCCGTAGCGCGTCAGGTACGCGGACTTCTTCGCCGCGGCGTCGGTCGGCTTCTCGCTGGGATCGAAGCTGACCGCGACGACGTCGAAGTCCCGGCCGGCCGACAGCGACATCACGGAGAGCGCCGCCACGAGGCCGTTCAGGACTTGCGTGCACAGCATCGGGCAGTCGTAGTAGACGAGGGCGAGGATCACGGGGCGCTTTCCGAAATAGTCGGAGAGAGCGACGGCGCGGCCGAACTCGTCGCGGAAGGAGAGTTCCGTCGGGATGCGGTCGCCCAGGAGCTGCTCGATCGAGATGCCGCGCAGGGCCGCGGGCGTCTCGTCGGCCCGGACGATGTCCGACGGAGCCGGGGCCATCGGCTGCGCCGCCGCGGACGCCGCCAGAGCCAGCGCGAGAACGGCCGCCGCCCCGGCGGCGATCGGGAACGCGGGCGGCCGCCTCATCGCGGTCCCTCGGCGGGCGCCGCCGCCGGCGGCGCGGGCGCGGGAGGCAGCGGGGCGACGCCGCGGTCGAGGACCACTTCCATTGCCTTCTCGATCGGGATGTGGACGGCGCCGCTGCCGCGGTCCATCCAGCCGTAGGTCGCGAGTCGCCGCTCCTCCGCGGAGCGGAACTCCTGCCAGTGGCGCGCGCCGTCGACCTGCAGGCGCGGCGGCGGAGGCAGGCGCGCCTCGCGCCTCCCCAGTCCGGCTTCGGCCGTCTCGGCGGCGTCGCGGCGGTCGGCGCCCCGCTCGAGGAACTTGAAGAGGGCCGCCATCGAGAGCATCGCGACCGCCGAAAGGATCGCGAGCAGAATCCCGAAGCGCACGACCGTTTTCGTCGAGACGACGTCGGGCTCGGCGGCGACGCCGTGGCCGGCCGGTTCAGTCGCGTCCATGCGCCAGTGCCTCCTCGAAGCCGGGGTCGTTGACGGGCAGGAGCGGCCGCGCCGTGAGGTGGCGGGCGTAGAAAGCGAGCCAGAGGCCGCCGAGACCGATCGGGGCGAGGAGGTCCATCCAGCCGATCTGGAAGCGGCCTTTCGAAAAAGCGGGGAGCACGAGCCAGGAGACCTCGACGAACCGCATGAAGAGCAGGAGCAGCGCCGCCGCCCCGAGGGTGCCCGGGTTCCGGTTGGCCTGGCGCGACAGCAGCATCAGGAAGGGCAGCACGAAGTTCAGGAGGAGCACCGCGAGCCCGACCCAGCCCCAGCCGCCCCGGAAGCGGGCGAGGTACCAGGAGATCTCCTCGGGGAGGTTGCCGGACCAGACGATCAGGTACTGCGAGAAGCTCACATAGGCCCAGAGCATCGTGAAGGCGAACATCATCTTGCCGAGATCGTGGAGGTGCCGTCCGCCGAGGAACCCCGCCACGGGCTCGCGGTCCGAGACGCGCAGCACGGCCACCGTCGCGAGCGCGAGCCCTCCCAGGGCCTGCGCCACCATGTAGAGGACGCCGTACATCGTCGAGTACCAGTGCGGCTCGAGCGACATGACCCAATCGATCGAGGCGAAGGTCATGGTGAGCGTGTACAGCAAGAGTCCGCCGCGGCTGAGGTACTCCAAGCGGCGCGCCAGCGCCGGGGTCGCGTCGGCGTCCTGCACCGCCGACCA
>DATBIJ010000243.1:0-1850 GCA_036557025.1 Thermoanaerobaculia bacterium
GGACTGAAATATACAGCGTCAAAACGCTACACGACTCGCTTCCGGTACAGCGTCCGGCGGGAAATCCCGAGCACGCGCGCCGCCTTGCTCTTGTTTCCGCCGACGGCCTTCAGCACGCGCTGGATGTGCGCCTCCTCGAGCGCGCGCAGGCTCGTGGAATCCGCGATGGCCTCGAGCGACGTGCCGGAGGCGACCGCGCGCGACGGAAGCCACTGCAGATCCTCGCGGCGGATCACGCCGCCCTGGGAGAGCGCCGCGGCGCCCTCGAGCAGGTTCTCGAGCTCTCGGATGTTGCCGGCGAAGTCGTGCGTCAGGAGCGCCGCGTAGGCGTCGCGATCGAGCGTGGGCGCGTCGCGCCCTTCGCGCGCGGCGAAGCGATCGAGGAAGTGGCGCACCAGCCGCGGGATGTCCTCCCGCCGCTCCCGCAACGGGGGCAGCGAGATCTCGACGACGCGCAGGCGGTAGTAGAGGTCCTCCCGAAACGCCCCGCGCGCGATCCTCTCGGGCAGCCGCGCGTTGGTGGCGGCCAGCACGCGCACGTCGATCGGCAGCCGGCGGCGACCGCCGACCCGTTCGATCTCACGCTCCTGCAGGACCCTCAGCAGCTTCGCCTGGAGCGGCAGCGGCATGTCGCCGATCTCGTCCAGGAAGAGCGTGCCGCCGTTGGCGGTCTCGAAGCGGCCCGGGCGCGCCTCGACGCCGGTCGCGACACCGCGCTCGATGCCGAACAGCTCGGACTCGAGCAGGGTCTCGGGAAGCGCGGCGCAGTTGATCGCGATGAACGGCTTCTCGGCGCGGTCGCTGCGCGCGTGGATCATGCGCGCGACCAGCTCCTTGCCCGTGCCGCTTTCCCCCGTCAGCAACACGGAGATCCGAGAGGGCGCGACGCGCGCGATCAGATCCAGCACGCGCTTGGCGGCGGGAGAGTCCCCGATGAACAGCCGGCCCCCCGCCGCACGGCCGGTCTCGTCCAGCAGGCGGCGGTTCTCCTCCTCGAGGCGCTCGCGCTCGCGGGTGAGCTTGTCCAGGTGTCGTCGGTTCTCGATGGCCATGCCCGAGAGCCCCGCGAGCGACGCCAGGAATCGCGCGTCGTCCTCGTCGAAGCCGGTCTTCCCGCCGCGCCGGACCTCCTTGTCGGCCAGCACCAGCGCCCCGAGCGACCGGCCCGAGGCGCGGATCGCGACGCCCACCGCGGCGGACACGGGCAGGCGCAGGAAGCGGATGTCCTCCTGCCGGAGCGCGGTCTCGGAGGCCAGGACCTCCCGCAGGAACTCGTCCTCCAGGACGACGCCCTCCGCGGGCCGGCGGGGGAAGCCGACGCGGGCCTCGGCACGACGGGATCCTCCCTCCTGGAAGGTCACGAGGTAGCCGCGCGAGGCATCCAGGACGCCCACGGCGCGGCCGAGAACGTCCTCCACCATGGCGTCTTCGTCGGGCAGGGCGCCCAGCGAGAGGCCGGCGTCGTAAAGGGTTTCGAGGAGGAGGAGCTTGTGCTGGGTCTGGAAGTCGCGGGCCGCGCGCTCCATCACTTCGCCGCGGCGAGCACCTTCTCGCGCCGCAGCCGCGCCACGGTCAGCTCCGCTTCCCGTGCGGGGGCCCAGCTCGGGTTCCATTTGTGGTTCTCCGCCAGCAGCTTCTCCGCGCGCTCGAGCTCGCCCCGCTCCGCCAGGATCGAGGCCAGCTCCGCCCGGGCGTCGTGGATCCACTGCCGCTCCGGGAAGCTCGCCCAGGGATTGGGCGGGTCGATCATCTCCTCGAGCAGCACGATCGCTTCGTCGTTCTTTCCCTGCATCCGCTTCGCCGCGGCCATCATGTAGTTCCAGCTGTCGAAGTACGGCTTGCGTCCGGCC
>DATBIJ010000244.1:0-13454 GCA_036557025.1 Thermoanaerobaculia bacterium
CGCGCCCGCAGCGCCTCCGCCCGCGCCGCCCGGGCGGATTCCTCCCGGGCGCGCCGCGCCCCGGCCAGCGCGTGCCCGACGCTGGCCAGCGCCACGTAGATGAAGCCGGCCATCAGCCCCTGCCACATCGCGATGCGGAAATCGAGCTTGAACTCCGTGCCCTGGATCGTCGCGTCCAGCCGGTAGAGCCCGGCCCAGCCGGCGACGGAGGCGGCGATGAAGAGGGGCATCGTCACGAGGTGTCCTCGCAGGTCCTTCGCGCCGCGATCGGCCGGAGAGCGCGCCGCGTGCCGGAGCACGAGGATCCCCAGGAGAACCATCGGGAGGAGCGTCGCGACGCCGGCGCGCAGCGCCCGTTCCAGCGGCGCCCCGGAGAGCGAGTACACCGTGGCATAGACGCCGAACACGGTGAGCCACGCCAGGGCGTAGGGGACACGCCACGAGCGGGAGCCGCCCTCGTCTCCCCGACGCTGCGCCACGCTGTCCACGAAGCCTCCCGATCGATTCTCTCTCAGCGGTTCAGCGGTCGAAGCGCAGGCTGCCCTCCGCCGGCACGTCGTCGTTGAAGACCATCGCGGAGCCGGTCGCCGCGACGGCGCGGACGGGCGCGGTGCCCGTCCCGAGCGCCGCTTTCGGGAAGCCCACCGTCACGGTGCCCGCGGCGCGGTCGAGGATCACGAGCGGCCGCTCGAAGCTTCCCGTCGTCAGATCGCCCGCGTCGACCTGCCGGCTGTCGGCGATGCCGAAGGTGCCCTGCCAGTCGACGCCGGTGTCGAAGACGAACGCGGTGACGAGCCGGTCGAAGTGGAAGCTCTTGTTGTTGCCCCACCACGCGGAGCCGTTGTTCTCCTCGCCGTCGATGTCCAGGGCGAGGTTGAACCCGATGCCCTCGGCCGGCGGCGGCCCGGCGAGCTGCAGGCGGACCCAGAGCCGCCCGTGGGCGTCGTCGCGCCACAGCGCGATCGCGGTGGCGTCCGGCAGGCCCGCCCTCTTCCCGTCGCCCTTCGGATCCGTCGCGATCTGGCGCCACGCGGCGCCCGCGAGCAGCGCGCGGTCGCCGTAGGGCGCGCGCGCCGTGACCGTGGGGCCACTCCGCGCGGCCGGCGCCGCGGCGGTCGACCCCGGCCGGCGATAGAGGGCGATCTCGTCGATCTCGATCGAGAAAGGCCCGGGCTCGTTCGTCGAGACCCCGAACCAGCTCACGTTGGCGGGCTCGAAGGCGCCGACGCCGGCGCTCCCGCCGGCGGGCTCGAGCCGCTCGAAGGGGATCTCGACGAAGCTCCAGTCCGCGCGCAGGGCAAACGGCGCCATGAAATTGGTCCCCGGCATGGGACCTCCGCGCAGGCCGACCGAGAAGACGCCCTTACCGCGCGCGAGCAGCCGGATCCCGGCGAAGCCGGACACGTCGCCGACGCGGCCTCCGGGCGCGATCGCGGACCAGGCGCCCGCGAAGCCCTTGGGTGCGACCTCGCCGTCGATGCGCAGGGCGCGCCGCGAGCCGGCGGCGCCGGTGCCGGTCACCGTCAGGCGCGTTCGCGAGCCGCCTCCCATGAGGCCGTCGGTGATCGGAATCCAGCTCTCTCCGGGCGCGGCGACGCGGTCGCCGTCCTCGAAGTCGTCGAAGACCCAGAGGAGCCGGTCCCTGGACTCGGCGAGGGGTGTGCTGGTGACGATGGCGAGCGCGAGAACGAGTGCGAGCGGCGTCATGGGATGCCTCCTGCCGTTGCGGCGGAGTCCATTTCGCCGCGGCAACGGCAATCGGGCGAGCCCCCTGCGCCGACGGGGCGTTTCGAGCGGTCGAAGAGGAGCCGGCCGCCGTCCTCTAGCGGGCGGCCGACATCACCGCCCGGGCCTCCCGTGCGCGGCGATCGTCGCGGCCATAGAGCCCGGAGGTCAGCCGCTCCGATTCCGCGAGCTCTCGCAGACCCCGCTCGCGGTCTCCCTCGGCCAGCGCCATGCGCCCGCTCGCCAGCAGAACCTCGCCGAGCCTGGGGTTGACGGGCGGGCCCCGGAAGATCGAGACGGCCTGATCGAACAGGGCGCGCGCCTCGCGGCGGGACGCGGCGTCCCCCTTGGCCGCGAGCGTCTCGGCGAGACGGTTGGCCGAAGTGGCGGTGTAGATGCTCTTCTCTCCCGTTGCCTTCTTGATCACGTCGTACGCGCGGCGATGCAGGGGCTCCGCCTCGTCGAGACGATTCTGCCGGCGGAGGTTCACCCCGAGCCGGCTACGGGCGTCGGCGGACTTGGCCGAATCGGGCCCGGAGATCGCGTCGAGCTTCTCGACGCAAGTCCGGAGCATCCGCTCCGCCTCCGGGAGCTTGCCCTGCGCCCCGATCTGCTCCGCGCGATTCGCGTGGGTCTCCCACACGAAAGGGTGGTTGTCTCCGAGGGACTGGCGGAAGAGCGCCTCGGCCTCGCCGAGCATCTGCTCGGCGCGCGCGAAGTCTCCCCGCTGGGACGCGATCATCGCCAGGCCGTTGGCGCACTTGCCGACCTCGAAGTGATTCGGATCGATCGCCGCGAAGAGGGCCTGGGCCTCCTTGTACAGGACCTCCGCCTCCGCGAGGTGACCCCAGTACATCCGGCTGAGCGCGTAGAGCTGCAGCGCCTGGCCGGTGGCGGGATGCGCGTTGCCGAGCGTCTTGCGCCGCAGGGCGATCGTCTTTTGGTAGTAGGGCACGGCCTCGTCCGTGCGGCCGGTCTCGTCCAGCAGGAAGGCCATGTTGGAGTAGCTCTGCGCGAGGTTGGGGTGATCGGGCCCCAGGACCCGCTCGAAGACCGCCTGCGATTCGCGGCACGCGGTCTCGGCCTGGGCGTAACGGTCGAGCGCCTCGTCGAGGATGCAGAGATTGCGCTGGTGTGTCGCGGTCAGCAGGTGGTCGGCGCCGAGCTCCTTCTTGTAGGTCTCGTAGACGCGCCTCTCCATCTCGGCCGACTCGGCGACCTTGTCGCGCCAGAACAGGACCTGCGCCCGGTCGCTGCGCGCCCGCGCGGCGGCGAGCGGATCCGAGGCTTCGTGCTTCTCCAGGATCGCGAGCGCCTCGACCAGAGCCTTCTCCGCCTCGTCGAGCTTGCCCTGGTAGAGCAGCGCCGATCCCAGCGCCGCCTTCGCGCTCCCGATCGCCGGATCGCCGGCCGGGAGCCGCGCCGTCCGGATCGCGAGCGACTTCTCCGCCAGCGCCTGCGCCGGGGCGAGCACCCCGAGGCTCCGGTTGATCCGCGAGACGGCCTCCAGCAGGTCGGCCTGGATCTCGGGCTCGGAGGCGAGCTCGGTTTGGAGCCGCTTGCCGGCCTGATCGATCAAATCCTTCGCGGGCATGTTCCCGCCGGACTGCTCCGGATCGGCGATCTCGAAGAGCCCGATCAGGAACTCCTTGACGCGGTGCGCGCGCAGCGCCTCGGCGGCGGCCTGCCGCGCGCTGACCTGCGCGCGGTGGGCCTGCCAGGCCGTGCCCGCGAGTCCCGCGACGAGCGCCAGGAAGACCAGGGACGCGGCGGCGACTCCGGCGCGGTGCCGGCGCAGGAACTTGCCGGCGCGGTAGGAAATCGTGTCCGGGCGCGCCGTCACCGGGCGCCCTTCGAGGTGACGGCGCAGATCGTCGCCCAGCGCCGCGGCCGAGGGATATCGCCGCTCCGGCTCCCGGCGCAACGCGGTCAGCAGGATCGAATCGAGGTCCCCCGAGAGGCGCGCGGAGAGCCGCGCCCTCTCCCGCGTGTCGAGGCCGCCCTCTTCCGCGCCCGCGCGCGCCACGGCCCGGCTGGGCCGCTCGACGGTCTCCTGCTCCACTCTGGAAGCGAGCTCGGCCGCCGAGTTGCTGCGCCGGTGGGGAAGGACGCCGGTCAGCAGCTGGTAGAAGACGACGCCGAGCGCGAAGACGTCCGTCGCCGTGGTGACCGGCTCTCCGAGGATCTGCTCGGGAGCGGCATACGCCGGGGTCAACACCCGCTCCTCGACGTGCGTCAGCGCCGTGGTGTCTTCCTCTTCGGCGAGGAGCTTCGCGATGCCGAAGTCCAGCAGCTTGACCTGACCATCCGCGGTCACCAGGATGTTGGAGGGCTTGATGTCGCGGTGAACGATGAGGCGCCGGTGCGCGGCTTCGACCGCCTCGCAGCAGTCGATCATCATGCGCACGCGCTCCTCCACCGACAGCGCGCGGCGCTTGCCGTACTCGAGAATCGACTCGCCCTCGACGAGCTCGAGCACGAAGTAAGGGCGGCCCTCGGAGGTTCCTCCGTCCAGCAGGCGCGCGATGTTGGAGTGCTGGAGCCCGGCCAGCACCTGCCGCTCGCGCAGGAAGCGCCGCCGGATCGCGTCGGAGTCCATGCCGCGCTTGAGCAGCTTCAAGGCGGCACGGTGCTCGTACTCGCCGTCCGTGCGCTCGGCGAGGTAGACCTCGCCCATGCCGCCGCGGCCCAGGAGGCGCAGCAGACGCCACGGGCCGATCCGCTCGCCCGAGGCGTCGGCCGCGGCGGTGTCGGGCGCGATCAGCTCTTCGATCAGATCCGGCGCGAGGTTCGCGGCGCCCTCCTCGAGGAAGCCCTCCGCCGCGGCGTCGGCGGCGAGCAGCTGCGACACGGCCACGGCGATCTCGGGGTCGGAGGCCTTCAGCGCCGCGAGGCGCGACGAGCGGTCCGGTTCGGCGGCCTCGACGATCTCCTCGAAGAGCCGGTGCGCCTGCCGCGACCGCTCCGGCGAAAGGGTCTTCACGGGGCAGATCTCACGGAGCCAGGCCCTGGCCCGACAGCTCCTGGTAGAGAAACGCGCGCGCCGTGCGCCAGTGCCGCTTCACCGTGCGCTCGGAAACCTCGAGCGTTCGGGCGATCTCCTCCACGGACAGGCCTCCGAAGAAGCGCCACTCGACGATCCGGGCGAGATCCGGATCGTCCTTCTCGAGGCGGCCCAGCGCCTCATCCAGCGCGACGAGCTGGTCGGACTGCTCTTCCAGCGCGATGCGCTCCTCCGACAGCGGCAGATCCGAGCGCCCGCCGCCGCGCTTCTGGCGGGAGCGGCGTCGGGCGTGGTCGATGATCACCATGCGCATCGCCCGCGCCGTGGTCGCGAAGAAGTGATAGCGGTCCTTCAACGACCAGGGCGCTCCCTGGGAGAGCTTCAGGTAGGCCTCGTGCACGACCGCGGTCGTGTTCAGGGTCGGCTGGCGTCCCGAGGAGGCGAGCTGGCGCCGGGCGATCGCCCGCAGCTCCTCGTAGACGAGCGCGAAGAGCCGGTCGACGGCCGCGCGATCCCCTCCCTCGACTTCCCGGAGGATGCCGGTGATGTCGGTGGCGCGGGGGCCGGGGGCCTTGGGGTCCTTTTCGTCTCCTTCCACGGGCATATGTCCTGGGACGCGGCCGAGGATATCGCACGGTGGCGAAGAGGCCGTGGCATGCTGGTACCGCGCCCTTGAAGACTCTGTACGACATCAAGCCGGCGTTCGTGCGCCTGCTGGCGCCGCTGGTGGAGCTCTTCGCCCGAAGGGGCGTGACGCCCAACCAGCTCACCGCCGCGGCGCTCGTGCTGTCCTTCGCGGCCGGCGCCGCGCTCTGGATGGCGCCGAAGTGCCCCGTCGTGTGGATCGCGGTCGCGTTCGTGCTGCTCGTGCGCATGGGACTCAACGCGGTCGACGGAGCGCTCGCGCGCAAGACCGGGCTCTCTTCACGGGCCGGCGAGGTCTTCAACGAGGTCTCCGACGTGGTGGCGGACGCCTGCCTCTACGTGCCCTTGATCCGATTCACGGAGGTCCCGGACCGCATCGTCTTCGCCTTCGTGCTTCTGGCGGGCTGGACGGAGCTGTGCGGGCTGGCCGCGAAGGCTGCCGGCGGGTCTCGCCGCTACGACGGACCGCTCGGGAAGAGCGATCGCGCGCTGGCGATCGGCGCCTATCTCGTCGCTCGTGCCGCGGGCGTGCCGGCGGGTCGTTGGGAGCTGTTCTTCTTCACCGCGCTCTGTCTGCTCTCGGCCTGGACGTGCGGCAACCGTCTTCGGAGGGCGTTCGCATGACGTCTCTGGCGAGCTTTTCGCCGCTGGCCAAGTCCGTGGTGATCGTGATGGGGATCCTCGTGCTGGCGACGGTGTCGCTGCTCATCGCGCGCGCCGTTTCGCCGGCGCGCGACTACAAGGAGCTGTCGGACCGCATCAAGTCCTGGTGGGTCATGACCGCGGTCTTCTTCGTCGCGCATGCCCTGCCCATGCCGGCCGCCCTCGTCTTCTGGGCGGTGGTCTGCTTCTGGGCGCTGAAGGAGTTCTTCACGCTGGTGCGCGGCCGCTGGGAGGACCGCCCGGCGATGTTCTGGGCCTACATGGCGATCCCATTGCAGTTCTACTGGATCGGGATCGGCTGGTACGGAATGTTCGTGATCTTCATCCCGGTGTACGTGTTCCTCTGGACCGGATTCGTGCTCGTGCTGCAGGAAACCACGGCGGGATTCGTCGCCTCGGTCTCGAGGATTCACTGGGGCCTGATGACCTTCGTCTTCGGACTCTCCCACGCCGCGAACCTGCTCGCGCTGCCGCCGCTGCCGGGCTTCGCGGCGGGCGGCAAGGGCTTGCTGCTCTACCTCGTCCTGCTGACGCAGGGCAACGACGTGTTTCAGTACCTGACCGGCAAGAGCTTCGGGCGCCACCGCATCGCCCCGACGGTCTCGCCGAACAAGACCTGGGAAGGCTTTCTCGGCGGCGTCGCCCTGACGACCACGGCGGCGACGCTTCTGCGCTTCCTGACGCCGCTCTCGCTGCCGGCGTCCATCGGCGCCGGCCTGTTGATCTCGGTCTTCGGCTTCATGGGCGACATCGTCGTGGCGGCGGTCAAGCGCGACGTCGGCGTCAAGGACGCCTCGAGCGCGATTCCGGGTCACGGGGGCGTGCTGGACCGCGTCAACTCGCTCGCCTGCACGGCGCCGCTGTTCTTTCACTACGTCCGGTACCTCGCCTACTGACGGAGCCGCGGTGCTGCAGCGTCTGTTCTTCGCCCTGCTGGTGCGCCCCTTCGTGAACGGGGTCATGGGCAAGCGCGTGCACGGAGCGGAGAACGTTCCGGCACAAGACCCGTTCCTGCTCGTCGCCAACCACGACAGCCACCTGGACACGCCGCTTCTGCTCTCGCTCTTCCCCGGATCGCGTCTCGCGCGCATCCGGCCGGTGGCGGCCGCGGACTACTGGGGCTCTGGCCTGAAGCGGTTCGTCGCGGAGAGGCTCTTCCGCGTCCTGGCGATCGCGCGCCGCGGGGAAGAAGCCGGCGAGGCGGTCGCGCGGATGGAAGAGGCGCTGGACTCGGGGGAATCGCTGATTTTGTTCCCGGAGGGAACGCGGGGCGACCCGGAGGTGCTCCAGCCGTTTCGCTCCGGCGCCGCACGGCTGGCGGCGGCGCGGCCGCAGGTCCCCGTCGTGCCGGTCTACCTCGCCAACACCGGCCGCAACCTTCCGCGCGGCAGCTCGCTGTTTCTTCCGATGATCTGCGACATCTGGATCGGCGAGAGGGTCCCCGCGTCGGCCGACGTCGCCTCGATGCGGGCCGCGATCGAGGACGCGGTGCGGAAACTGGAACGGGACTCGGGACCGGGGACTCGGGACTCGAGCGGGGGCGTGGTCTAGGCTCCGGGTATGTCCACGGCTCCCGACAAGCCCGTGCCGAGCGATCCGCCGGTCACCGCCGCGAAGCACGACCCCGACGAGCGTGTCTTCCTGGAAGGTCCTCGCCCGCGCGGGCGCGAGCTCTGGTCGGTCCTCCAGATCGCGCGCGAGTTCATTCGCGGATTCCGGACCCTGCACTTCGTCGGGCCCTGCGTCTCGGTGTTCGGCTCCGCGCGCTTTCCCGCCGGACACCCCTACTACGAGCTGGCCCGGCAGCTCGGCGCGGGGCTGGCGCGGATCGGGTTCACGGTGATGACGGGGGCCGGCCCCGGGATCATGGAGGGCGCCAACCGCGGGGCGCGCGAGGCCGGCGGCCGATCCGTGGGCTGCAACATCGTCCTGCCGGAGGAGCAGAAGCTCAACCCCTACGTCGACGTCGCCGTGACGTTTCGGCACTTCTACGTGCGCAAGGTCATGCTGGTGAAGTACTCGTACGCGTTCGTCGTGCTCCCGGGCGGGATCGGCACGATGGACGAGCTGTTCGAGGCGCTGACGCTGATCCAGACCGCCAAGATCGAGGGCTTCCCGGTGGTGCTGATGGGGCGGGACTATTGGAACGACTTGCTCGAGCTGATGGAGCGGATGGCGAAAGAGGGGACCATCGACCGCGCCGATCTGCGGCTGCTCTTCGTCACCGATTCGGTCGAGGAGGCCCTGCGGCACATCGAGACGAACACGATCGAGCGATACGGCCTCGTGCGCCGCCCGCGGCCGCACCCCTCCTGGGCACTCGGCGAGCCGCCGCCTCCCGGGCCGCCGCCGCCCTCAGCGGGGAATCGGTGAGGGCTGCGCCGGGCGCCAGGGCTGATATCCCGGCCCCCGCAGCGGCTTCCCGGGCTTCGCGCCGGTGATCTTCCCCTCGTCGACGACGGGTACGCCGTTGACGAGCACGTAGCGGAAGCCCTCGCTGTAGCGTTCCGGGTCCTCGAACGTCGCGACGTCCTTCACCGTCTCCGGGTCGAAGACCGCGATGTCCGCGGCGAAGCCGACCTTCAAGATGCCCCGGTCCGTCAGCCCGGCGGCCTCCGCGGCGAAGGAGGTCATCTTTCGCACGGCCTCTTCGAGCGTCAGCAGCTTCTCGTCGCGGACGTACTTGCCCAGGATGCGCGCGGCGGAGCCCCAGCCCCGCGGATGCGATCCCGTCTTCGCGAGAGGGCCGTCGGCGGCGCGCGCGGAGTGGTCGGTGCAGAAGGACACCAACGGGTGCGCCAGCGCGGCGCGGACGTCCTTTTCGTCCATGATCGAGATGATGCAGCCCGTGTTGGCGCGGTCGGCGATCACGAGGTCGATCAGCGCGTCGCGCGGGTCCTTCTTCTCCTCCTGCGCGATCTGGGCGATGGTCTTGCCCCGGTAGCGCTCGAGCTTGGGGTCGAGCACCGAGGCGACGAGCACGCCGGCGGGGCCGCCGGCACCCAGATACTGGTTCTCCCAGTCGGCGGAGGCATTGGCCATGTCGGCCTTGACCTTCTCCCGCGTCGCCTTCTCCTTCAGCCGCGACAGCAGCTTCTCGCGCCCTCCCTCCCGGACCCACGGCGGAAGGCAGGCGTCGAGATCGTTCGCCGCGCGGTCGTAGGGATACTGGTTCGCGGAGACGTCGAGGCCCGACGCGCGGGCGTCCTCGATCTTCTTCAGGATCTCCGGCATTCGTCCGAAGTTCGGAGCGTAAGCGGTCTTGAGATGCCAGATCTGCGTGCGGATCTGTGCCTCCCGCGCGATCGTGAAGACCTCTTCCATCGAGGCGTCGATGCGGCTGGATTCCGATCGCTGGTGCGTGAAGTAGACCCCGCCGTATTTCGCCGCGACCTTCGCGAGGGCGGACAGCTCCTCCGTCGAGGAGTAGATGTTGGGGATGTACTGGAGCGAGGAGGACACGCCCAGCGCCCCCTCGCGCATCGCCTGCTCGACGATCGTCTTCATCCTCGCGAGCTCGTCGTTCGCGGCGGTCCGGTTCTGCTTGCCGATCACGAGGTCGCGAACGCCGCCCGAGCCGACCAGGGTCCCGACGTTGATCGCCGTGCCGCGCCGCTCCAGCTCGTCGAAATACCCGGCGAGGCTGCGCCAGTTCGGCGTGACGCCCCAGCGCGCGTAGAACTCCTTGTCGTCGGCGATCATCCGGTCGTTCAGCGGGGCGATCGAGGCGCCTTCGCCGGTGACTTCGGTGGTGATGCCCTGGGTGATCTTGGATGCCGCCCGACCGTCGACGAGCAGGAAGTACTCCGACCAGCCGAGCAGGTCGATGAAGCCCGGCGCGACCACGAGCTTGCGAGCGTCGATCCGCCGACCCGACGGCAGGCCGTTCAGGCGGCCGATCGCGGCGATCTTCCCGTCCCGCACGCCGACGTCCGCCACGAACCAGGGAGCGCCGGTGCCGTCGACGACGCGGCCTCCCTCGAGGATCACGTCGAAGCGGGGGGGAGCGGAGGCGTTGGGCAGGGGCAGGAGGGTCGACAGGGCGAAGACGAGCTCTTTCATGCGCGGGATTCTAAGACGGCGGGCTGCCGGCGCGCCCCTGCGCCTCGGTCGGTAGAATCCCCGCCACAGACGCCCGGCACGTCCCGCCGCCGCGCGAAGAATAGGAGGGGTCGACATGGCTCTTTCCCGACGGGGATTCCTCACCGCGTCCGCGGCCTCGGCGGCCGCCCTGGCCTCGCGCCCGGCGGACGCCGCGCCGACGCGCTTTCCCGGCATCGACGGCGGCAAGTCCGCGTCGCTGTTTCTCGCCGACGACGGCCTCGCGCCGGCCACCTTCGACCGCCTGCCGCTCGAGTGGCACCAGGGCCGCGTCCGCGCGCTGCAGGCCCAGCTTTCCGAGGACGGCTACGCGGGGGCGCTGCTGACGGACCGCTGGAACATCATCCACTTCACCGGCCTCTTCCACTCGACGACCGAGCGGCCGTTCTCCGTCTTCATCCCGGCAGACAAGATGGCCGCGATCTGGTTCACGCCGGGCCTCGATCGCGACCTCGTCACCTCCTGGTGGTCGACGGAGGCGGAGTTCTATTTCGATTTCCTGCATGCCGAGGGGGGATTCCCCTACGAGGGGAAGGTCCAGCAGGGCAAGACCGTGGATCTCTGGGAGTGGGCCCTGCGCGGGCTCAAGAAGCGGGGCTACGAGGGCAAGCGCCTCGCGATCGATCGGGAGCCTTCGCGGCGCCAGCTCGAGACCGCATCGAAAGTCTTCCTGAAAGAGACGCGGCTGGACTCGATCGCGGACCGCTGCGAGCGCATGCGGATGATCAAGACGCCCGAGGAGCTCGCGCTCTGGCGCCGCGCGTACCGTGTCTTCGACGAGACCCACGCCTTCGCGCGCGATCTGCTGCTCGCCAAGGGCACGGACCTGACCGATTTCGAGCTCGGCCACGCGGCCGAGGAGTTCGGGATCGGGCGGCTCATGGAGGGCATCAAGCGCGACGGCGCCCCGCACACCGCCGTCGGCATCTCGCTGGGGGTCACGGTGCGCGTCGGGCGCTCGACCGCGTACCCGCACCCGAACCAGTTCTTCTACAACAAGATCACGAAGGGCCAGGCGCTCCAGATCTCCGGCGGCGTGCGCATCGGCGGCTGCGGCGGCGAGCTCTACCGGGCGTTCCTCCTCCATCCCTGGACGGATCACCAGCAGAAGGTCTGGACCGTCTCGCGCGACACCTGCCTCATGCAGCAGGACCTCTCGCGGGAAGGGATCGTCTGCTCGAACGTCGCCTACGCCATCCACCAGCGCCAGGTGAAGGAGGGGATGCAGAAGTACATCTACCACCGGCCCGCGCACGGGATGGGGGTGGAGGGACACCAGCCGCCTTACCTCGCGCTGGGGGACTACACGATGCTGCAGGCGGGGATGATCTTCTCCGTCGAGCCCGGCCTCTACGACCCGGCCAACAATTTCGGCGTGAACTTCAGCGACGGCTTCGTCGTGCAGGGCGGCGGCAAGCCCTCGCTGCAGATGTCGCGGCTCCCGTGGTCGGAGGAGTGGTGCCTCGTGAAGCTGTGACGCCGAAACGACCGGGATGACGGGAGCCCTGCTCGCGCTCGTCGCGGCGGCGCTTGTCCAGACGGCGCCGCCGCCATCGGACGCGGAGAAGCTGCTCGCCGGCTACGTCGCGCGCTACTTCGCCTTCTACCCGTCGCGCGCGACCGAGGCGGGGCGCCACGATTTCGATCAGCGGCTGGAGGATCCAACCCCCGCGCGGCGCGCGGAGTGGCTGGCATTTCAGAAGGAGACGCTTGCCGCGATCGCGGCCACGCGCGTCGTCGGACCGACCGACGACGAGGCCGATCTGGAGCTTCTCGAGCGTCAAGTCGCCCGCGAGATCCACGATCTTTCCGTTCGTCGGCGGCCCGAGCGGGATCCGCTGTGGTGGACCGGGATCATTGGCAACGCCACGGTGTTTCTCCTCGTCCGCGACGACGCCCCGGAGCGTGAGCGCCGTGCCGGCGCCGTCGCGCGCGCGGGCCAGATCCCGCGCCTGGCCGCGCAGGCCCGGGAGGCGCTCGCAGCGACTCCGGGCCGTCTGGTCTCGAAAGAGCTCACCGCGATCGCGGCCCGGCAGGCCCGCGCGTCCTCGGAGTTCTACCGCCGCGGCTTCGTCGAGGCGGTCGGCGGCGCCAAGGGCGCGTCGGCGTCGGCGCAGAAGGCCGCCGCGGCGCTGGAGCAGCTCGCGGCGTTTCTCGAAGGCTGGCGCGTCTGGGGAAGCCCCGCCTTGCACGCCGACTACACCGAGGCGTTTCGGATCGCGACCGGCGTGACGACGCACACGGATCGCGTGCTCGAGGAGGCGCAAACCGCGCTGCGGGCCAAGACCGCCGAGGCGGCGGCCTACGGGCGCGGCGTGTGGGGGCAGTTCTTCCAGGATCCGGTGCCCACTCTGGACCGCGAGGTGCTCGCGAGGTTCTTTGCCCGCGTCGCGGAAGACCGCGCGTCCACGATCGAGGAGTTCGTTCAGGACTACCGCGACCAGATCGCCGCGCTCGAGAGGTTCCTGCGCGAGCACGACGTGGTCACGCTTCCCGAGACGACGCTCTGGACCGGCGCCTCGCCCCCCTTCTTCGTGGGGCAGAGCGTCGGCGGCGTGTACCCCGCGGGGCCATTCGCGCCGGATGCCAAGACGCTCTTCTACGTCCCGGCCCCCTCGCCGACGGCGACGCCGGAGGAACGCGAGACTCTCTTCCGCGCCTTCAATCACCACTTCAACGTGATGATCACGCCGCACGAGATCTTCCCGGGCCACTACCTGCAGTTCAAACGCGCGGCGCAGTCGCCGCGCAAGGCGAGGGCGCTCTTCGCCGACGGCGTCACCGTCGAGGGTTGGGGGACGTTTTGCGAACGGCTCCTGCTGGACCTGGGCTGGGGTGGGCCGCTCGATCGGATGGCGCACTACAAGAAGCAGCTCGAGAACGTCGCGCGCGCGATCGTCGACATCCGCGTCCACACGAAGGGTTGGGGCAAAGACGAGGTCGTCGCGTTCGTTCGCGACGAGGCCCTGCAAGACCCGCAGTTCGCTGGCAACATGTGGATGCGCTCGATCTCGACGCCGACCCAGATCACGACGTATTGGCTGGGAGATCGAAAATGGCGCGATCTCTTCGAGGACTATCGCGCGTTGCGCGGGCGGGACTTCCGCGTGAAGGAGTTCGTGGACCGGGTAATGGGCTCCGGTCCGATCCCAATTGCTCGAGTTCGCGAGCGGCTCATGGTGGATTTCGGGGACGTTCCCGCGGGCCCCTTCCTCTTTCGCGGCGTGTCCCTGGCGCCCGAACCGGCCGCGAGCCCCACGCCCGTTCCCTAGCCGTCTGGCCCGGACCTTGCTCCCTCCGTCCCCGGCGGGCGGCG
>DATBIJ010000245.1:0-3260 GCA_036557025.1 Thermoanaerobaculia bacterium
AAACGCCGCCAGCACTCCCGCCGCCGCCAGCGCCGGCGCGATCCATCGCGGACGCCGGGACGCCGGGGCGGGCGCTGGCGCCGCGGCCGCGAACGCGCCCGCCGACGAGCCCTCGGCGACCCACTTCAGCTCCCGCGCGACGTCGGCCGCCGACTGCCATCGCTCCTCGGGGTCCTTGGCGAGGCAGGTCCGGACGACGCGGTCGAGCGTCGCCGGCGCCAGCTTCTGGACCTGCGAGATCGGCGGCGGCTGGTCGCGGAGGATCGCGGAGATCAACGACGCCTGGCTCCTGCCCTCGAAGGCCTTCTCTCCGGTGACCATCTCGTAGAGCAGGGCGCCCAGCGCGAAGATGTCCGTCCGGGAATCGGCTTCGCGCCCCTCGAGCTGCTCCGGCGCCATGTAGCGGAAGGTCCCGAGCAGCGTCCCCTCCTGCGTGATGTTCGGCGATCCCACAATCGTCGCTTCCGACGTGAAAGAGCTTGGAGCCATGGGATGTTGCGCAGGGGCCGCTTGCTCATGTCCGGCCGCGTCGAGCGGCCGCCCAAATGTCTTGGCGAGCCCGAAGTCCAGCAGCTTCACGCCGGCGCGCGTGAGCATCACGTTGCCGGGCTTCAAGTCCCGGTGAACGATGCCACGCCGATGGGCCGCGTCCAGCGCCCGCGCGACGTCCGCACCGACCGAGAGAGCTTGATCGAGGGGCAGGGCTCCGCGAAGGAGCCTGTCGGCGAGCGTCTCCCCCTCCAGGAGCTCCATGACGATGAAGTCGGTCGCGCCCTCGCGCCCCACGTCGTAGAGCGCGCAGACGTTGGGATGAGAGAGCTGCGAGATCGCTCGGGCCTCGCGCTCGAATCGCTGGCGGGCCTCGGGCGAGGTGATGTGCTGGGGCAGGACCTTGACCGCGACCGTTCGATCCAGCCGTGTGTCCCGCGCTCTGTACACGACTCCCATTCCGCCCGCACCCAGGGGGGAGAGAATCTCGTAAGGGCCGAGGCGAGTGCCGGCTGCGAGCGTCATCGGATGTCCGGCGTCCGTTCCGTCCGGAAGTCGGAACAGGATATAACCCGCGCCAAACCGGAGATTCGATGAGCCTCGCCCGCAGCCTGCTTCTGGCGATCTCGGACAGCCGCTGGATGCGCGAGCACGCCGTCCGCTGGCGCTTCTTCCGCCGGGCGGCATCCCGCTTCATGCCGGGAGAGGAGCTCGACGACGCGCTCGCGGCGGGCCGCGCGCTGGGAGTGGGAACGGTGCTGACGAACCTCGGCGAGAACCTCAAGCGGCCCGAGGAGGCCCACCAGGTTCGCGACCACTACCTCGAGGTGCTCGAGCGCGTCCACAAAGAGAAGCTCGACGTGGAGATCTCGGTCAAGCTGACCCAGCTGGGGCTGGACTTCTCCGTCCAGGAATGCGAGAGGAACTTCCACGCGCTCATCGAGCGCGCGGGGCAGTTGTCCAACTGGGTCTGGCTCGACATGGAGCAGACGGGCTACACCGAGGTCACGCTCGAGGTCTACCGCCGCGCCCGCCAGCGCTTCCCCAACACGGGCCTCTGCATCCAGGCCTACCTCTACCGCACGGCCGCCGACCTCGAGAGCCTGATCGCGCTGGGCTCCGGCGTGCGGCTCGTCAAGGGCGCCTATCGCGAGCCCCCCGACAAGGCGTACCCGAAGAAGAGCGACGTCGACGAAAACTTCTTCCGCCTCGCGACGCGACTGCTCTCCCCCGAGGCGCGCGCGAAGGGCGTTCGGGCCATCTTCGGAACGCACGACACGATCCTGATCCAGCGCCTCGAGGCGCACGCCCGATCGCTCTCGCTCGCGCCGAAAGATCTGGAGTTCCAGCTGCTCTTCGGGATCCGCCGCGCCGAGCAGCTGCGGCTCCAGAAGGCCGGCTACCGCTTGCGCGTCCTGATCAGCTACGGCCGCTACTGGTTTCCCTGGTACATGCGGCGGCTGGCGGAGCGGCCCGCGAACGCGCTCTTCGTGCTGAAGAACCTCTTCGCCCGATAGCTAGCGGGGCCTCGCCGGCCGGCGCCGCACGCCTCGAACTCCGCCGACCGTCATCAGGTTCGACCGGCGCTCCTGCACGGAGACCGCGAGATGCTTTCCATCGGCGGAGAACCCGAAGGACTCCGGCACCTGGTCATCGTCGAGCAGGAGCAGCCGACGCCGGCTCGCACCCGTGTCGCGCCCCGGCACGAAGTCCTGGACCATGAGCCCGGGGCGGCCGTCGGTCCCGAACCCGAGGTAGGCGATGGCGCCTCCATCCGGTGTCCAGCGCAGGCGACCGACCACGAAGGAGTCGGATATCGGGGACGCGGCCGCGAGGCCCGAGAGCGGAATGTCCCATGGCGGCATCGCCTCTTTGCCGTCCTGGAGCCGGATCACGACGATTCGCGCGCCCGAAGCAACGGTGTGGTACGCCGCAAAGGCCCCGTCGGGGGATACCTCGGGCTGAGAGCCGCCATCGCGCGACAGGCGCGTCGCTTCGGTCCCGTCGGGTCGGATCTTCCAGACCCCTGCTTTCTCGGGGTTGCCCGACGCGTAGACGACCCAGCGGCCGTCGGGGGTCCCGGTGGGATTCTCCGCGTCGACGCCGTCGCGCGAGATCTGCCGCGGGTCGCGCCCGTCCGGTTCCGCGCTCCAGATCTCGAAATTCCCGCTGCGGTTGGAGCTGAAGAGCAGGCGCTTCTCCGGGCCGAGCACCGCCGGGTCGTAGTCCTCGCCCGGGTGGTCGGTGAAGCGGCGGACGGCCCCCACGGACGAGACGCCCCAGATGTCCATGTTGCCCACGCGCGAAGAGGAGAAGACGACCCAGGCCGGGTCCGGGCCGAAGATGGGCTGACGATCGATACTGGTGCCGCGGGTCAGCCAGCGTCCTCCGACCGGAGCGCCGTCGCGCAGCTCGAACACCCGCAGGCTCTGCCGGAACTGGGCGCTCTCGAGCAGGAGGCGGCCGTCGGCCAGGAGTTCCGCGCCTCCGGTCATGTCGGGAAAGCGCAACAGCTCGCGCACACTCTGATCCCGTGCGTCCAGAAGCACCATCCGCGAACCGAGAGCAGCCGCGGCGGACGTGGTCAGGGCCAGGACCAGGCTCCGCCCATCGCCGTTCCAGGAGAGGCCATAGCTCTGCCCGATCCCCTCTCCGGTCGACAGCGTTCGCGTCTTCCGCGAGGCGAGATCCACGATCACGACTTCGTCCGCCAGGCCGGTGACGTACCCATTGTTGCGGATGACGGCGAGGGACTCCCCGTCGGGCGACCA
>DATBIJ010000246.1:0-14306 GCA_036557025.1 Thermoanaerobaculia bacterium
GTCGATCTTCCAGGCAACGCCCAGGGCCCGCCCCCGCGGAGCGGGCCGGAGGGAAACGGCGTAGACGCCCTCCGCCCCTTCCTTGCCGATCCACCGCCCTCGCCCCGCCTCGAGGAACTCGGTCGTGAAGCGGCCGGATCCGGCGACCATCCAGGGGCTCCCGCCGAAGGCCCGCCAGACCGCGCGCCGCGCGGCGCGACGCGAGGGTGTCTCCCCCGGCAGCGAAACCGCCGCCAGCCGCGCGTAGGCGACGGCGAGGCCCGAGAGCGACAGAAAGAAGACCGGCAGGCCGCACCCGTCGACCGCGGTCGCGATCGAGCGCGCCGGGACGCCCGAGAGCTCCCCGAGGCGCTCGCGGATTCGCACCTGCAGCGGGTGCTCCGCCTTCTCGTAGCCCCGGACCGGGAGGCCCAGGAGACGGCACGCCAGCAGAAGCCCCGCGTGCTTGCCCGAGCAGTTGTTGTGGAGCGGCGTCGGCTTCTCGCCGCGCGCGACGAGGGCCCGCGCCGAGGGCTCGTGCATCGGCGCGTGCGCGCCGCACACGAGGTCCTCCTCGGCGAAGCCCCCCTTGCGCAGCAGCCGCCGCGCGACCCGCACGTGGCCGGCTTCGCCCCCGTGCGAGGCGCACATGAGGGCGATCTCCTCGGAGGTCAGCCGAAACGCCTTCGCTCCTCCCCCCTCCAGGAGCGGCAGGACCTGGATCGGCTTGGCCGCCGATCGCAGGTAGATGGGCTCGCCGGCGTCGCCGCAGCGCGCCAGCAGCCGGCCGCGCTCGTCGCAGACTGCCACCCGCGCCCGGTGGACCGATTCGACGCGCCCGCCGCGCAGGACGCGGGCGGCCACCGGCGGCTCCCCGGCGCGGCGCCGGGCGCCGGCCGGGGAACGGTGCGAGGGGGGCGTCACGGGCATCCTTCTATCAGAACCGATGTGCCGCTATTCTGATCGCGGGCCGCGGCGGCGAGCGCCGGGCCCGGAAATAAAGAGTCCGGAGGGCCCGTTGCGCCAACTGATGCGTTCTCTGACTCTGACGTGCCTTCTGGGCCTCGCCGCGTCCGGCGCGCTCGCCCAGCAGCAGGGCGGGACCCCGACGGCGTTCCCGGATCTCGAGTTCGCCGGAGCCGACGGCGGCTCCGTGAAGCTCTCCGACTTGAAGGGCAACGTCATCCTGCTGAACGTCTGGGCGACCTGGTGCGGGCCGTGCCGCGAGGAGCTCCCCATCGTGCAGCGGATGTACGACAAGTACAGCGACAGGAACTTCGTCGTGCTGGCGGTGAACGTCGACGCCGAGCGCAAGCGGGTCGAGCCCTTCCTGAAGCGCTACAACCTCTCTCTCCCGATCTATTACGCCGCTCCCGAGGACGCCGCGCAGATGACCGCGATGGGAATTCCCTCGACGTTCATCCTCGCGCCGGACCGCTCGCTGCTCGACCGCTCCGTGGGATACCACCCCGCCGTCGAGGAGCGCTGGAAAGGGATCGTCGAGAAGCATCTGAAGCCCTCCAAGAAGACCGCCGCGCGCTAGCTCCGATCTGCAGGAGGTCGACATGAGACTCCGTCCCGCGATCGCCGCCGCCGTCCTGCTTCTCGCCGCTTCCGCCGCCTCGGCCCAGCACCGACAGCTCGTGGAGTTCAATCCTTTCGCCGGCTACCTCTTCGGCGGCGAGTTCGCCCGGGGATCCAACGAGCTCTTCGACTTCGACGTCGACGTGGACGACGAGGTCGTCTACGGCGCGCGGCTGGGCTTCAACATGAACGACTACTTCCAGCTCGAGTTCGAGTACGCGAAGTCGCAGACGGCCTTCACGACGTCCGAGGAGCTCTTCGCGGACGCCGGCGAGCACCTCGCGGATCTCGACATCGACTACTACATGGGCTACGCGACCTTCAACTTCGGAGGGCGGCAGGTCGTGGGCTACTTCACGATGGGCGCCGGCGCGGCGACCCTCGACCCCGGCCCCCGCCAGGACATCGCATGCATCCAGTCCTGCAACGACCCCTCCTCCGACACCCGGTTCACCGGGGCGTTGGGCGGCGGGGTGAAGATCTTCGTGACGCCGAACTTCGGCTTCCGCTTCGACGCGCGCGGGTACGGGACGATCCTGGACGACAGCAACGACTTCGACGACGACTACTGCCACGGCTACGACGATTGCGACTACGGCAACGAAGACTGGCTCTGGAACAGCATCGTCTCCGGCGGCCTGATCATCGCGTTCTAGCTCTCAACGCCGGATCACGATCTCCCGCTCCCCCTCGCCCCGCCGCGCGATCTCCACTTCGATCGTCGGGGGGAGCAGCGCGGCCACCGCCGTCCCCGGCCACTCCACCGCCAGCGGCGCTCCCGACAGCGCGTCCGGCAGTCCCAGCCTTTCCAGCTCGCGCGTCTCGTCCTCCAGCCGGTAGAGGTCGAGGTGGCGCAGCACGACGGCGTCGTGCGCGTCCGCGTACTCGTGCACGATCGCGAAGGTCGGCGAAGCCACCTCGCGGTCCCGCGCGCCCAGCCCCGCCGCGAGCCCCCGCACGAACGCCGTCTTGCCCGCGCCGAGATCGCCGCGGAGGTAGACGACGTCGGCGGCGCAGACCTCCGCCGCGAGCCGCCGGCCGATCTCCTCGGTCTCGCGCTCGCTTCGCGACCGGATCGGCGTCACGGCCGCACGAGCTCGCGCCGTGCGTGCGGGATCTCGTCGGCCAGCTCGTGGGCCAGCAGGCCCGCGTCGCCGAGCCGGCGCGCGAGCCGCTCACCGGCGAGGCCGTGGAGGTAGGCGGCGCAATAGGCCGCGACGGGCTCGTGACCGATGACCGGGATCAGAGCCGCGATCACTCCGGAGAGCACGTCCCCGGCGCCCCCTGTCGCCATCAGGGGCGAGCCCGTCGGATTGACTGTCACGGATCCGTCGGCATCGGCGACGAGCGTTGCGGCGCCCTTCAAGACGACGGTCGCATGCGTCCGGCGCGCCAGCCGCCGAGCGGAGCCGAGGCGATCGGCCTGGACGCTCCGGGAAGAGGTTCCGAGGAGACGGCCGGCCTCGCCGGGATGCGGCGTGATCGTGCCGAAGACGGGCAGGCGACGGCGTCCCGCAAACGCATTGAGCGCATCCGCGTCACAGACCCTGGACACTCGCGACTCCCCGAGGAGGCGCTCCAAGAATGCCGTCGTCCCCTTCGAGGTGCCCAGGCCCGGTCCCACGACCGCGGCGTCCATGCCCTTCAGGAACGCGAGCGCCGGCCTGGCGGCTTCGGCGGCGATCGCGCCCTCCCTCTCGGGAAGGCCGAGCGTCATGGCCTCCGGCAATGCCGCGACGATCGCGTCCTGCAGCGACTCCGGGCAGAGCACCGTCACGAGTCCCGCGCCCGCGCGAAGCGCGCCGCGAGCCGCCAGGATGGCGGCGCCCGCCTTCCCCCGCGATCCCGCGACGATCGCGATACGGCCGTGGTCGCCCTTGTTCGAGTCCGCCCGTCGCGGCCGCAGCTGACGGATGACGTCCTCCTCCTGGAGGAGGCACAGCGCATGCTCTCGCTTCCAGATCTCCTCCGCCGGGATCCCGATGTCCGCGACCGTGATCGCGCCGCAGAGTTCCCGAGCCGGGTAGAGGACATGGCACAGCTTCGGCGCCGCGAGCGCCACCGTGCGCCGCGCCCGGATCGCGGGTCCAATCGGTGCGGCAGAATCCGAGGAAAGCCCCGATGGGACGTCCGCAGAAACGACGAGGCGTCCGGCGCCGTTGATGGCTTTCACGACGCGCGCCGCGAGCCCCGTCAGCGGACGCGTCAGGCCGGTCCCGAAGAGCGCATCGATGACGACGTTCGAGCCCGCCAGCTCCGCCGCCAGCTCGCGCTGTCCGCGCGCGGACGAGAGCGGCGTCACGGTGAGGCCCACCTTGCGCGCGCGCTCGTGGTTGGTCGCGCCATCGCCGCGCAGCGTCTCGGGCTCGGTCAGCGTGAAGATGCGGACCGAGATCCCGGCGCCGGAGAGCAGACGCGCCGCGGCCAGCCCGTCCCCGCCGTTGTTGCCGGGACCGCAGACGACGACGACGCGGCGGCACTCCGGCGCCTCGTCCTGGACCGCGGCCGCGATCGCCCCCGCCGCTCGCTCCATGAGCTCGAGGGAGGGGGTGCCCTTCCGGATGGCGGCGGCATCCGCCGCGCGCATCTTCGCCGCGGTGAGAATCGGGATCACGCGATCCCCTCGAGCGGCAGCTTCTCCAGCGCCCGCGCGGTCGCGGAGGGATAGGCCTCCGCCGACGGGTCGAGGCTGGAGAGCTCCCGCTTCAACCGCACGAGATCCTCCGGCACGTCCACGTCGGTCGAGGGCGGCAGCAGCTCGGGCAACAGGCCCGCCCGGCCGAGGCTCGCCAGCGTCGCGCCGAGAACCCCGGGCGTCGACCACGGAATGCCGTCGAAGGCGTCCGAAGGGCGAACGCCCGCCGAGAGCGCGATCGCGCAATAGCCTCCGTCCTGCGCCGGGACCAGGGCCGCGCGATGGATCAGGGCGGCGTGCAGCGCGGCCGCCACGCGCCAGCGATCCAGCAGCGGGTGGTCGGCGCCGACCGCCACCGCGACCGGCGCCCCCTTCCGAAACGCGTGCGCGAAGGCGTCCGAGAGCTTCGCGCCGAGGTCTCCCTCGGCCTGCGCGGCACGCGTCCAGGGCGACGGGAAGATCTCCGCGAGCTCGGGGTCCGACGCGTCGGGTTCGGCGAGCAGCGCGCTGTCCCAGTCCGGGGCCAGGTACTGGCGGCTGGCATCCTCCAGCATCGCCCGGTAGAAGAGGCGGCAGCCTTCGGGGCCGAGGACCGGCTCGAGCCGCGTCTTCACCCGCCCCAGGCGGGGCGCTCGCGCGAAGAGCAGAAGCCGGGGCCGGGGCTCCACGTCGCGATTATGTCCCGCCGCGAGCGGCTACTTCCCGGCCTTCTGCTCCTTCGGCAGGATGGAGACGAACACGTTCTTCTGCACGTAGGAGGTCTGGCTCGAGACGCCGTCCCGGACCGCGACCGCGACCTTCTGGCCGCCGGGCACGACGATCAGCGAGACGTCGTAGACGTAGTCCTTCTTCTGCGCCATCTCGAAGTCCTTCGAGGGCACGCGGACGGCCTGCTTCTGGATCTGGAGGTCCGACTGTTTGCCCGTGACGTCCAGCACGACGAAGTAGAAGAAGACCGTCCCTTCGTAGTTGTCGCCGGCGGGGACGAGACCGAGCCGGCCGATCGGGATGCTGATCCGCACCGGCAGCAGGAACGTCTCGTCGTCGTGCGGCTTGGAGTCGCCCGTCGCCACCTTGATCCCCAGCGGGTTCTCGTTGCGCGGATAGAAGAGGCTCGCGAGCACGGTCTCCGCCGTCCGCGTCTCGATCGTCTTCTCGACGTACCCCTTGCGCGCCCGCACCGTCATCCCCTTCTTCTTGACCGACACCTCGACACGGTGCGGCTTGTCGTTGGCCGCCTGTGGCGAGCGGAAGCCCAGCGAGTAGAAGTTGGAGAAATCCTTGGAGAGCTCGTCCAGCGAGCCCTTCCAGTCGTTGGTGTTGGTCGCCGCCATGCCTCCCGTCTGCTCCGCCATCATGTTCAGCGGCGCCTGCGTGTTCTGCCGCATGAAGAAGGCGGACGGCCGCGTGTCCATCGTCCGGTTCTCCGCGGAGATGAACTCGTCCGACGCGAGGCCCGAAGCGTCGAGCGCCCAGATCGTCACGCCCTGCGCGTTGGCGGCCTGCACGATGCCCAGGTAGCGCATGTTCATGTCGAACTCGAACTGCTCGAGCGAATTCGAGCCCTCGCGGAACTTCTGCTGGACGGTGTCGTAGAGCTCCTGACCGGCGATCGCCGGGAGACCCTCGGACACGTACACGAAGACCTTGCGTCCGTCGACGCCGGCGAGTCCGGTGATCGTGCTCTTGATCGCGTCGACCGTGAACTCGAGATCGTTGCGGAGCGCGCGGGCGTAGGAGCGGGCGATCTGCTCTCCTTCGGCGGCCGACTGCGCGTCGTTGATCCGCTGAATCGTGTCGCGCCGTTCGCTCGCGAGCGTGGTGCCACCGCCGGTCTCCTTCTCGGTCTCGTCGATGGCGTTGATGATCTCGTTGGGGTCGGACGTGAAGCGCTTCTTGACCTTCAGCGATCGGTTGTACGTGACGACCATGCCTTCGGCGTTAGGACCGACGGTCTCGCGAATGAATTCCTTCAGCCGCCGGAACATCCGGTTGCGGTTGATCGGCTGGATGTTCAGGTTGTCGATATAGAAGAGGTAGCGAGTCTTCAGCTCCTGCGGCAGCTCGGCGATCGCGGCGGGACTCTCGAGATCGACGACCTTCCCGTCTTCCAGGAGGACCTTTCCCCCCGACACCGCGTAGAAGTTCGTGACCTTCTGGGGGACGCCGTCCTGGCGAATCTCGAAGTCGTCGGCGGTCAGGCCCGTCACGCGGTTGCCCTTGGAGTCGGTCACGACGACGTCGATGGAGGTGATGGACACCTGGACGGACTCCACGACCGGCGGGATGGCCTGCTGCGCCGGCGCGGGTGCGGGCCCACCCGGGGGCGGCGGCGCGGCCTGGGCGAACGCCAACCCGCTGGCGAGAAAGACGAGAGCAGTCAATCTAGACAAGGATTTCCTCCGAGGACGGCAACCGGCCGCCGGGATGATTATTCCCCGTTGATGGGAGCCACGGGCGGCCTCCGATTGCCCCAAAGGACGACCCGCGGACGGTCCTTTCGAGCACGCGGCGACGTGAGAAAAACCCTGTTGCTTTGCCGATCCCTTTTCAACAGAATTCCCTCCCCTAAGGTGCGCCCGGTCATATGGCGATGACCGGCAACGACTTGAGGGAGCGATCATCCGAATGTCTTCGCGACGGCTGGCTGCCGCCTTTCTGGTGACGCTCGCGCTGCTGGGCGCGGGCTGCAACAAGATCAAGTCCAAGCAGGAAATCAAGAAGGGCAACGAGTACTTCAAGGCGGGCCAGTACCAGACCGCCCTCGCCTCCTATCAGGAGGCGCAGCGGCTGGATCCCAACGAGAAGAAGCTTCAGAAGAACATCGGGCTGGCCTACATGGGCATGTACCAGCCGGGCTCGAAGCACCAGAAGGATCTGGAGTTCGCCGGCAAGGCGATCGAGCACCTGAAGCAGTATCTCGACGCGTATCCCGAGGACAAGAAGGCGCGCGAGTTCCTGCTCTCGCTCTACCTGGGCACGGAGCGCTACGACGACGCGGTCAGCTTCTACGAGCAGATGCTCCGAGAAGACCCCAAGGACATCAAGGCGATCGGCTCGCTCGCATCGATCTACTTCAAGAAGGGGGACTTCGATCAGGGCGTCTCCTGGCTCGAGAAGCGGCTGGCGCTGGAGCCGCGGGACGCGCAGCCCGAGGTGTACCACCTGATCGGCGCGCAGGCCTGGGACCGCTCCTACAACTACCCCGACATCGATCCGGCCGCCAAGAACCAGATGATCGACCGGGGCCTGGAAGCCTTGAACAAGGCCCTCGAGATCCGGCCGGACTACTTCGAGGCGCTGACCTACGTGAACCTGCTCTATCGCGAGAAGGCGAAGCTCGAGACCGACACGGTCAAGCAGGCGGAGTACCTCGCGAAGGCCGACGAATACCGCAATCAGGCCCTGGAGCTCCGGCGGAGGAAGCAGACCGAGGCCGCCAGCGCTCCACCGCCGACCCCGGAACCGACGAAGTAGCTCCGGTGTCCAAAGGGTCGGGAGGATCGTAATGTTCGAAGACGTCCTCATCGAGTCGTCCTCGCAGCTGAAGAAGAAGGCGGGCAAGAGGGGCATGTCCTGGCCCGTCTCCCTGGCGCTCCACCTGCTGGTGATCGGAGGCGCGGTCGGGGCCTCGATCTGGTTCGTGGAGGACGTCCCCGAGCCGCCGATCCCGGTGACCTTCTACGCGGCCGCGCCGCCGCCTCCCCCGCCGCCGCCCCCGGCGGCCAAGCCCTCCGCCCCCAAGCCGGACACGCCCAAGCCGATCCCGGTGAAGCCGCAAGAGATCATGGCCCCGACGGTCATCCCGGAGAACGTCCCGCAGCCCCTGTCCGAGCCCGAGGCCCCCTCCGAGTTCGAAGGCGTGGAGGGCGGGGTCGAGGGCGGCGTGGAAGGGGGCGTGCCCGGCGGCGTTCTGGGCGGGGTCGTCGGCGGCACCGGCCCGGGAGAGGGCGAGCCCCTGCGGGTCGGCGGCGACGTCAAACCCCCCGTCCTGCAGAACCGGGTCGAGCCTCAGTATCCCGAGGCGGCCCGGAAGGCGCGGATGGAGGGGGTCGTCATCCTCGAGGCCATCATCACGGCCAATGGGAACGTCGAGGACGTCCGCGTCCTCAAGTCGGTCAATCCCCTGCTCGACGCCGCGGCCAGCCGCGCGGTCGGGCAGTGGAGGTACAAGCCGGCGACTCTCAACGGACGGGCCGTCCGCGTCTACCTGACGGTCACCGTCACATTCAACCTGCACTAGGATCCCGATCTCGGAGCGGGACGCACTTCTGCGGAAAAGGAGCGGCACATGAGTTTCGATATCGGGCACCTTTGGGAATCGATGACGATCCTGAACAAGCTCGTCGTCATCATCCTCCTTCTGATGTCCATCTACTCGCTGACGGTCTCGATCGAGCGTCTGATCACCTTCAGCAAGGCCCGGAAGCAGTCGCTGGCATTCGCCCGCCAGGTCACCGGGTACCTGAAGCAGGACAACCTCCAGGCGGCCATCGACTCCACCAAGAAATTCAAAGACAGCCATCTCGCGCGCGTGGTCGCCGCCGGGCTCTATGAGTTCCACAACGACATCACGACGGGCGGTGACCGGATGATGGGCCACGATCCCATCGAGGCCGCCGAGCGCGCGATCGAGCGCGAGTCGCTGATGACCACCGCCGATCTGAAGAAGGGCCTCTCCGGGCTCGCGACGATCGGAACGACGGCGCCGTTCATCGGCCTCTTCGGAACGGTCATCGGGATCATCAACGCGTTCCGCGGAATGGCGCTCACCGGATCGGGCGGCATCGGCGCGGTCTCGGCGGGTATCGCCGAGGCGCTCGTCGCCACGGCCGTCGGTCTGGGCGTCGCCATCCCGGCCGTTTGGATGTTCAACTTCTTCCTGAACAAGATCGAGCGCTTCCAGGTCGAGATGTCCAACTCGGCCTCGGAACTCATCGACTACTTCATCAAGCGCCGCGGGGCGGTGAACGCCGCCGCCGGGGCGCGCGCCTCGTAGGCGAAGTCCGGAACGAAGGAGCCCGTCATGGGAATGGGAGGCGGCGGAGGCCGCGGAAAGCTTCAGAGCGACATCAACGTGACGCCGCTCGTCGATGTCTGTCTCGTGATGCTGATCATCTTCATGGTCGTCACGCCCATGCTCCAGAAGGGCCAGAACGTCCAGCTGCCGACGACCGATAACCCGGACAAGAAACCGGAGAACCAGCAGCAGAAGCTGCTGGCCGTGACCTGGGAGTCGCCGCCGAAGTATTTCGTCGACACGAAGTGGTTCCCGGAGGACGAGTTCCAGCGTCAGCTCGACGAGATGTTCCAGCGCTCGCCGCAGACCGAGCTCGTCATCAAGGCCGACCAGCGTCTCAAGTACGGCGAGGTCAAGAAGGTCATGCGGATGACGAAGGAGGCCGGTTTCCAGGATGTCGGCATCATCGCCGAGAAGAAGCAGAAGATCTCGGCCGGCGGATAAGCCGAGCCGCAGAGGAGAGACCCGTCCATGGCCGTCGTCGCCCGAATCGAGAAGGAGCCTCGCAGCGAGATCAACATCACGCCGCTCGTCGACGTGGTGCTCGTGCTCCTGATCATCTTCATGGTCGTCACCCCGCTGCTGCAGATGGGGTACGACGTCAAGGTGCCGCCGAAGGCGCCGGTCGAGAGCGTGGCCCAGCTCCCCCCCGATCAGCTGATCGTCTCGCTCACCCCGGACAACAAGATCTTCCTCAACAAGGAACAGATCAGCGAGCAGAACCTCGCCGTGCGCCTGCAGGACATCCTGAAGAACCGCCGCGACAAGACCGTGTTCTTCTCCGGCGACGACGAGTCCAACTACGGCAAGGTCGTCACCGTGATGGACATCATCCGGAGCGCCGGCGCCAAGAACATCGGCATCGTGCTGGAGACCGTCCCGGTCCAGTAAGCCGCCCGAAGCCGCAACGAGACCGAGCCCCGGGAAACCGGGGCTCTTTCATTTGGAGGGCGGAACCCGTACACCGCCGCGGTGTCTCACGGGGAAAGACCGGAGGCGCCATGCCGATACGGGTAGATCCCCGCAAGCCTGTTCCCCGTGGCGTTCCCGAGCATCGCTCCCGGCGTCGGTCGCCCCTTCTACCGGAAACGAGCCCCCGCTGCGAGATGAACGTGACGCCGCTCGTCGACGTCGTGCTGGTCCTGCTCATCATCTTCATGATCCTGACCCCGATCCTGCAGACCGGCTACGACGTCAAGGTGCCGCCCACGCCGCCCGACTCCCCGGTCATCGAGCCCCCACCGGATCAGTTGATCGTGTCGCTGACTCCGGACGACCGGATCTATCTCAACAAGCAAGAGGTGCTCGAGTCGGCGCTGGCGGCACGGTTGGGCGAGATCCTCGAGAACCGATACGACCGGACAGTCTTCTTTTCCGGGGACGACGAGGCGAGTTACGCCCGGGCGGTCGCGGTGATGGACATCATCCGCAACTCCGGAGCCAAGAGCATCGGTATCGTCCTGGAGACAGTTCCCGTCCCGTAGCGCGTGCTCCCGGAGCGCTTGACGCGATTCGACGCTGTGATAGCCTTCGCCGGCCCGTCGCCGGCCCCCGGTGCTCGCGGGCGAACCCTCGAAGCGAAACACAGGAGTCGAACGCATGTCTCACGATCTCGCTCTACCCCTGATCCTGACCTTCTCGGTCGGGTCCCTCTTCGTCGCGGGATACCTGATGTCCTGGGTGTTGAAGAAGGACATCGGCACGAAGGAGATGCAAAAGATCTCCAACGCGATCCGGCAGGGGGCCGAGGCGTTCCTGCGGCGCCAGAACCGGACGATCGGCCTGCTGGCGATCCTGCTGGCGGTCGTGATCTTCGTGCTGTACGGCTTCGTGCGGTCGCACCACGACTTCGATCCGGTCCCGACCCCTCTGCGGCTCGCCTTCTGGACGACGCTCTCCTTCCTTCTGGGAGCGGCCTGCTCGGTGGTCGCCGGCTACGTCGGCATGTGGATCTCGATCCGGGCGAACATCCGGACGGCCTCTGCGGCGCGCACCTCGCTCAACGACGCCCTGCGCATCGCCCTTCGCGGCGGCGCGGTCTCCGGGCTCTTCGTCGTCGCGATGTCGCTCTTCGGCGTCGGAGGCCTCTACTGGCTCGTCTCGCGCTTCACGGAGGTCCCCGCGGCTCAGATTCCTCTGCTGATCGTCGGCTACGGCTTCGGCGCTTCCTTCGTCGCGCTCTTCGCCCAGCTGGGCGGCGGCATCTACACGAAGGCCGCCGACGTCGGCGCGGATTTGGTCGGCAAGGTCGAGGCGGGCATCCCCGAGGATGACCCGCGCAACCCGGCCGTGATCGCGGACCTCGTCGGGGACAACGTCGGCGACTGCGCGGGCCGCGGCGCGGACCTCTTCGAGTCCACGGCCGCCGAGAACATCGGCGCCATGATCCTGGGTGCGACCCTGGCGGCCGCCTCCGAGCATGCCGGGCTCGGCTTCTCCGCCGGAATCGTGGGCGTCATGCTCTTCCCGCTCGTCGCGCGGGCCTTCGGTCTGCTCGCCTCGATCGTGGGGATCCTGCTCGTCAGGACGCGCGAGGACGCCGACCCGATGCAGGCCCTCAACCGCGGCTACTACGTCACTTCGGCGCTGGCCATCGCCGGCTTCTTCGTCGCGACGAAGTGGCTGCTCGCCAATCCCAATGCCCCCGACGCCTGGTGGAAGTTCTTCCTCTGCGGGATCATCGGGGTGCTCACCTCGATCGCGTTCGTCTACATCACCCAGTACTACACGGAGTACAAGTACCGCCCGGTCCAGGAGATCGCGGAGGCCTCGCAGACGGGCCCCGCCACCAACGCGATCGCCGGGATCTCGATCGGCTTCCAGTGCACGTTGATGCCGGTCGTCGCGATCTCGATCGCGATCCTCGCCTCCTACAAGATCGGCGCCTGGGCGATCGCGGGCGGCGGACTCTTCGGGACCGCGGTCGCGACGATGGGGATGCTGGGCACGGCCGCCTACATTCTCGCGATGGACACGTTCGGCCCGATCACCGACAACGCCGGAGGCATCGTCGAGATGTCGCGCCAGCCCGAGGAGATCCGCCGCAAGACGGACCGCCTCGACGCGGTTGGGAACACGACCAAGGCCCTGACGAAGGGTTACGCGATCGGCTCGGCGGCACTCGCGGCCTTCTTGCTCTTCTCCGCGTATCTCGACGAGCTGCGCAACTACGGGGCACCGCTGGAGTCGGTCAACCTCGCCAAGCCCGAGGTCTTCCTCGGCGGCTTGCTCGGCGCGATGCTCGTCTTCTACTTCTCGGGCCTCGCCATCAAGGCGGTCGGGAAGACCGCCTCCTTCGTCATCCAGGACGTCCGCAATCAGTTCAAAGAGAAGCCCGGCATCATGGCGGGCACGGAAGAGCCCGACTATGGCCGAACCGTCGACATCGTCACGCGGGCGGCTCTGCGGCAGATGGTGTTCCCCGGCATCGTCGCGGTCGGGATGCCGGTGGCCGTCGGCCTGTTCTTCAAGCAGTTCGGCGTGGGCGCCGAATCCGTCGCGGCGCTGCTCATGGTCGGGACCATCGCCGGGATCGTCGTCGCGACCTTCCTGAACAACTCGGGCGGAGCCTGGGACAACGCCAAGAAGTACATCGAGTCCGGGTCCTTCGGCGGCAAGGGGTCTCCCGCCCACAAGGCCGCCGTCGTCGGCGACACCATCGGCGATCCCTTCAAGGACACGGCCGGCCCGTCGCTGCACGTGCTGATCAAGCTGCTCGCGACGATCACGCTGGTGCTCGCGCCGCTGTTCATCTAGAGCGGGGCGGGTCTCAGGCCCGCGTCAAAACGCGTAAAGCAGGCCCACGGACGCCGTGGCGGAGGTCAGCCACTCTTCGCGCTCCCCGACTGTTCCGAAGCCTCCGATGAAGCGCGTGTCTCCCTGATTCAGCGCGTAGCCACGGGCGTCCAGGCGAAGTCCGAGCCGGTCCGAAAGAGCCGCCTTCACGCCCAGGCCCGCCGCGACGGTCGGCCGCGTCTCCTCGTGGGGGACCGGGGGGAAGATCGGAACTGTCAGTGGGCAGATCTCCGCGAGACAGAGGTCATGCTGGACCGCGGAATCGATGTGGGCGACCCCCCCTCCCAGCGTCACGTACGGAACGAAGCGGCCTCGCGTCAGATGAAGCGTGCCGCTGACCAGCACGGAATCGATCGTCAGATCGTGCAGGTCATCTGCGGAGAACCCGAATGGGCCGTCGAGGATCAGCCCGGTCTCGGTGTGGGAGTACTCGAGCTCGACCGTGAACGCCGTACCAACTCCGTATCCGACGCGAACCCCCACGCTCGGCTCCGAGTGGAGATCCAGCGAGTAGCGAGGGCCCTCCTCGACGTGGCCGAAGGAGGTGTAGCCCACCAGTGGCTCGACCTCGAATCGACCCTGACGCGATTGACCCTGCGCGGCCGTCACCAGACCCGAGATCAGGAGGGACGCGAGCAAGATGCGGACTGTGAAGTGCTGCTTCATGGATCGACCCTCAGATCGGTACCTCATGGTGCGTCCCTCCACAACAGGGTGTACGCAAGAGGCAAGCCGTTTCGTGATTTCCCGCAACTGACGGCGCCCTCGCGTCTTGCGGGCCCCCCCCCTCGCGACCACCCGCGGTGCGATCCAATACCCTGAACAAGGTTGCAGTTTCTAGGAGAAGCGGCAGAGCACTTCGTTCGACACCAGGAAGCCCCGTTCGGTGAAGCGGGCGCGGCCGTTCTCCTCGGCAACGAGTCCGGCTTCCCTCCACGCCTCCCAGTCCTGTGCGAGGCGCGCGTCGCCGCGCTGGGCGATCCACGCGGACACGCGATCGGCCGGCACGCCCTCCGCGAGGCGCAGGCCCAGCACGATCTGCTCCCGCCGCGCCTGCTCCGCGTCGATTTCCTGATCCAGGACCGTCGGCCGCCGCCCGGAGCGCTATCTCTCCGACGACGCGCAGGCCGCGCACTGGCTGGAAGCGGGGGAGACGCTCGCGCGGGCGGGGCTCGTCCACTACGAGATCTCCAACTGGGCCCGGCCGGGGCGGCGCGCGCGCCACAACGTCAAGTACTGGGAGCGCGTGCCGACGCTGGGCCTGGGCGTGGCCGCACACGAGCTCTGGGAAGG
>DATBIJ010000247.1:0-3771 GCA_036557025.1 Thermoanaerobaculia bacterium
TATGCAGGGCATCGACGAGACCTTCGACGCCGCGGTGTTCGTCGGCTACCACACCAGCACCGGCAACCCTTCGGGCGTGCGGGCGCACAGCTTCTCGTCGGCGACCCTCGCCGACGTGCGTCTGAACGGCGAGTCCGTCTCCGAGGGCGCGTTCAACGCCGCGATCGCCGGGCACTTCGGGGTGCCTGTCGTGGCGGTGTCAGGGGACGACGCGGTGATCGCCGAGATCGGAAAGGCCGTGCCCGGCATCGAGGGCGCCGTGGTGAAGTGGGCCTACGGATTCCACTCCGCGCGGACGCTGACGCCCAGGGCGGCCGCCGCGGAGATCCGCGCGAAGGTTCAGGCCGGCGTCGCACGGCGCGCGGCGATCCGGCCCGTGCGGCTTCCCGGGCCGGTGACGCTGGACGTTCGCTTCAAGAACTACCGGCCCTCCGAGGTCCTGGCGTATCTCCCGATCGTCGAGCGGACCGACTCGCACTCGATCCGATACACCGGGCGCGACATCGTGGAGGTCTCGCGCTTCTTCTCTTTTCTGAAGGACTACCAGCCCGACCTTTCCCCATGACTCGGGCAAGCGTCTTCCACCCGACTCCGCGAGGCCATGGCGGGCGACCCCATGGTGCGGAGCTTGCGTTCTCGTCACCGCGATGGACGAGTTCCTCCGCGACGAGCTGAGCGAGATGCGGGCGGAGGACTGGAGGGTCCGCGCCGAGCTGGCCGTCGACGGATCGCTCTACGACGGCTACCACCCGCGGATGGAGGAGATCCACCGCCGGCATGCCGCGCGTCTTGCCGAGATTCTCGACGAGCGCGGCTGGCCGGGCGCGAGCCTGGTCGGCGAGGACGGGGCCGAGGCCGCCTGGCTGATCGCGCAGCACGCGATCTCGGTGCCGGAGCTGCAGCGCCGCGCGCTCGCGCTGATTCGTGAGGCCGCGGCACGCGGCGAGGCGAAGGCGGAGCACTGGGCCCGTCTGGAGGATCGTGTCCGGGTGCACGAGGGCCGTCCCCAGCTCTTTGGCACGCAGTTCGACTGGGACGAGCGCGGCCAGATGAGCCCGCTGCCGATCGAGGACGTCGGGGGCGTGGAAGCCCGCCGCCGCGCCGTGGGCCTTCCGCCGCTTCCGGAGACCGTTCGTCGCCAGCGCGCGGGCATCGCCGCGACGCGCGAGGAGCCGCCGCGGGACTGGCACGAGCGCCAGCGCCGCTTCGAGCAGTGGGCGCGCGCGACGGGCTGGCGGGAGATCTAGCTGGGCCTCTCCTACTGCGACGTCGCCCCGGGCCATCCCTTCCACGGCCCTTACCACGAGCGGGAGTACGGCTTCCCGCGCCGGCGCAACGCCGAGCTCTTCGAGCGGCTCGCGCTGGAGATCAACCAGGCGGGCCTGTCCTGGCTGACCGTGCTCCGGAAGCGCGCCGCGTTCCGGCGCGCGTTCGCCGGCTTCGACCCCTCGCGGGTCGCGCGATTCTCCGCGCGGGATCGCGCGCGCCTGCTCGCGGACGCCGGGATCATCCGCAACCGGGCGAAGGTCGACGCCGTGATCCGGAACGCGCGCACGGTGCTGGAGCTCTCGAAGACCCACGGCTCGTTCGCGAGGTGGCTGGACGCGCACCACCCGCTCTCCCGAGAGCAGTGGCGACGGCTCTTCGCCGAGACCTTCGTCTTCACCGGCGGCGAGATCGTCGGCGAGTTCCTGATCAGCCTCGGATATCTGCCCGGCGCCCACCGGCCAAACTGTCCGGTGCAGCGCGAGGTCGCGCGGCGCGAGCCGCCGTGGATGCGGGCGGCTCGGCCTAGCGGGCGCGCGCGACCGCGGGAGCGGTCGGCGGCGGGGGCTCCGCACCGATGACGCGGTTGCGCCCGGCCTGCTTCGCCGCGTACAGCCGTCGGTCCGCCTTCACCAGCACCTCGTCGAGGGTCTGACCGTCCTCGGGCCAGGCCGCGACGCCGACGGAGACGGTCAAACCGCCGGCGGAGGGCCGGTCGGGAAGCGCGACGGACAGCAACTCGACGGCGATGCGAACGCGCTCCATGCGGTCCAGGGCCTCGCTGCCGGACGAGGCGGGCATCACGACCACGAACTCCTCGCCGCCATAGCGGGCGACCGTGTCGCTGGTGCGGAAGGCCTCGCGCAGCTTCTTCGCGAGAACGCGAAGCAGCTCGTCGCCGACCCGGTGTCCGTGCGCGTCATTGAACCCCTTGAAGTGGTCGAGGTCGATCATCGCGATCGCGATCGGATGCTGGCGCCGCTTCCCGCGCTCCGCCTCTTCCTGGAGGCGGACCTCGAAGAAGCCGCGGTTGGAGAGGCCGGTCAGGAGATCCTTCGTCGCGAGCAGGAGAAGCTGTCCCGATCGTCGGACGATGACGGCGGCCAGGACCGTCGTGGCGCCCAGCAGCACGAGCCGGCCGACCTGGTCGGCGAGCTCGATGGTTCCGTAGTTGTAGTTGCCGGCGAGCTCGCGGCCCGCGCGCACTTGCCAGAGCGCCACGGCGACGATGCCGGTGTACTGCAGCATCGCGGCGACGCCGGTGACCAGGCACACGCGCGTGTCGAAGCGCAGGCTCGTCGCGAGGATCGCGATCAGGTAGAGGGGATAGATGACGCGGCTGTTGGCCGCCGGGGCGGGGAGCCGGTGGAGGAGGAAGAACACGAGGGGGATCGTGACGAGCGTCACGTCCATGACGCCGCTCGCGAAGCCGATCCACTCCCCAAACCAGCGCCGCTCCAGGGCCCAGACCAGGACGGCGGCCTGGAGCAGGCCGAAGCTCGCGACCAACAGCCCGATCCGGTTCTCCAGGACCATGGTGTTGATGTACGCCACGAGGGGGATGACGAAGATCAGCCCGATGAGGACGACGCGGAGGCGCGCGACGAAGCGCTCCCCCTGCCAGGACGCCTCCCGGAGCTGCGACGTGGGCCGGCGCCAGAGCCCGCGCACGAAGCCGCCGTCGGCCCCGGACGCATGGCTCCGCCAAAGTGCTCCTGCGTCGTGGCTTTTCACGGAGGGCGGAGTCTAACCCGACTCGGGCCCGGCCGCCGCCGGTCGTTGGGGGGCGCGGGACGGCCCCCCCCCGCCGGCGGAGACTCTTTAAGGGGCCTTTGCGACGATCTTCCCGTAGGGCGTCACCTGCTCCTCGACGAGCTTGCGGTCCCCGACGACCACGATGGTCATCTTCCCGTCGTCCAGCATCTTGCCCGCCATTTCGCGGACCTTTTCGGGGGTCACGGCGTTGACCTTGCCGACGTACTCCCGCAGGTAGGAATCCGGCAGGCCCTGCAGATCCACGAACTCGAGCTGGTTGACGATGCCGCCTCGCGCCGAGTTCTGCAGCACGAAGATCCCCGACATGTAGTTCTGAGCGGCCTTGAGCTCCGCCGCCGGTGGCGCCTCGGCTTGGAGGCGGTCGATCTCCCCGAAGATCTCCTTCAGCGACGCCCCCGTGACCGCCGTGGTGACGTCGGCCTGCTCGGCCCAATATGCGTCCTTGTAGCGCGTCGAGACCTGAGAGAAGGGGGAGTACGTGTAGCCCTTCTGCTCGCGGATGTTCGAGGTGATCCGGGAGGAGAAGTACCCGCCCAGCAGCGTGTTGGTGACGAGCATCGGGACGAAGTCGGGGTTCGAGGGATCGGTGACCGGCAGGCCCAGGATGAGCGTGGACTGGACCGCGCCCGGCTTGTCCACGAAGTGGACCGCCCGCTCGCTTTTCGGAGCCGCCGCCGGCGCCGCGACCGCCGTGCCGCGCGCCCAGCCCGAGAAGGACTCGCGGATCGC
>DATBIJ010000248.1:0-16962 GCA_036557025.1 Thermoanaerobaculia bacterium
GGCCTCGAGGACGGCGGCGCGGTCCGCGGACACCCGCCTCGCTGTCTCCTCGGCCGACGGGCGCCGGCCGGTCTCGGCGAAGTGATGGTAGACGGCGAGCTTGACCTCGAGATCGAAGTCCATCGCGACCAGCGACCTAGCTCCTGCGGAACTTCTCGAAGAGATCCAGGATCTCCGGCGCCACCGACTTTGGGCGGCCGTCTTTGTCGGCGAAGACGTGGCGCGTCGAGCCGTCGGCCAGCAGGCCTCCTTCGGCTCCGGCGATCTCGTACTCGAAGGCGAGACCACGGCGGGAGAGCTCGCTCATGCGGGCGCGGATCCTGACCGGATCGTCGTAACGCGCGCTCTTTCGGTAACGGCACTCGACGGCGGTGACGAGGATCAGGATGCCGTCTTCTTCCATCTTCCGGTACGCGAGCCCGGCCGAGCGGCAGTACTCGGTGCGGCCGATCTCGAACCAGACGATGTAGTGGGCGTGGTAGACGATGCCCATGCGGTCGGTCTCCGAGTACCGGACGCGCAGGTCCGTCTCGACGGTGCGCACGCTAGAACTTCGCGACGAGCCGGCGCCGGACGAACTCCGGCACGAGCCCGGTGACGTCCCCTTTGAGGCGCGCAACTTCCTTCACCAGACGGCTGGAGACGTAGGAGTACTCCTCCTTCGCCATCAGGAACACGGTCTCCACCTCGGGCGCGAGCCGGCGGTTCATCAGCGCCATCTGCAGCTCGTACTCGTAGTCCGAGACGGCCCGCAGGCCGCGCACGATCGCCGTCGCCCCGACCTGGCGCGCGAAATCCACGAGCAGGCCCGAGAACGCCTGAACCGGCGTCGAGGAGTCCTCGCCGAGGCTCTCCCGGAGCATCGCGATGCGCTCCTCGACCGTGAAGAGCGGCGTCTTCTCGTCGTTCTGGAGGATCGCGACGACGACTCTGTCGGAGAGCCGGCGCGCCCGCGCGAGGATGTCGAGGTGCCCGTTGGTCAGCGGGTCGAAGGAACCGGCGTAGACCGCGACCCGCTCCACGCTCACGCGCCCCCTTTCTCCGTCGTCGCCACCCGGAGGCCCTCGGCGAGCGCATTATAGGAGGCGACCGTCGCGAAGAGCGCGAGCCCCGGAAACAGAGCCATCCACCAGGCCTCCTCGATGAAGGCCGGCGCCGCCGACAGGATGCCTCCCCACGACACCGCGGGCGGCGAGAGGCCGACGCCCAGAAACGACAGCGCGGCCTCGGCCAGGATCGACCACGCGACGCCGAACGCGGCCGACACGATCAGCGGGGGCAGCGCGTTGGGCAGCATGTGGCGCCAGAGGATGCGCGCCGGTGTCGCGCCCGCGACCTTCGCGGCGCGTGCCCAGTCGAGATCGCGAAACTTCAGGATCTCCGCGCGGGCGTAGCGGGCGTCTCCCGGCCATGTCGTCAAACCGATGGCCAGAACGACCGAGACCGGGGTCGGCGGCAGGAAGGCCGCGAGCGCGAGGAGCAGGAAGAGTACGGGGAAACAGAGCACGACCTCGATCAGCCGCGAGAGCAGCAGGTCCGCGGCCTTCCCGAAGTACCCCGCGGAGCCGCCGATCAGAAAGCCGATGAAGAGCGAGACCAGCGCCGCCGTGACGCCGATCGCGAGCGAGATCGGCGTGGCGACGATCACCCGGGCGAGCAGGTCGCGCCCCAGATCGTCGGTTCCGAAGGGGTGGGCGCCCGACGGGGGAAGAAGCCGCTCGTCGAGCCGGATCTCGGCCGCGCGCTCCGCGAAGAAAGGCGAGATCGCCGCGGCGAGCCAGAGCGCGACCACGACGAGCAGGCCGACCCGTCCCGAGACGGGCAGGGATTTCCAGAGCCGGCGCGCGGCGCTCATTGCAGCATCCCGTCTTTCACCCGTGGGTCCGCCAGCGCCAGCACGATGTCCGCGGCCAAAGTCGCGAGCAGCGTCGCGACCGCCCCGAGGAGCGACAGCCCCAGGATCACCGGGTAGTCGCGGGCGAGGATCGAGTCGAAGTAGAGCCGACCCAGTCCGGGCCAGGCGAAGATCCGCTCGACGATGACGCTGCCCGACAGGAGCGCCGGAAGCAGCAGCCCCAGCAGCGTGATCACGGGCAGCATCGCGTTGGGAAGGGCATGCCGCCAGAGGGCCTGGCGGCGCGAGAGCCCGCGGGATCGCGCCGCGAGCACATAGTCGGCCTCCCGAGCCTCCGCGACGCCGGACCGCACGAGGCGGGCGACGAAGGCGAGTGTCCCGTACGTCAGGCAGGTCACCGGGAGAACCATGTGCGCGAGGCGATCGCCGAGCCCCGGCGCGCCTCCGTAGGAGTCCGAGGCCACTCCGTAGAGGGGCAGCCAGCGCAGCTTCACGGCGAAAAGGGTCTGCAGGAGCAGCGCGGCCCAGAACGAAGGCAGCGAGTAGAGCGCGAACAGCACGGCTCCCGATCCTCGATCGAAGGGACCCTCCGGCCTTCCCCCGGCGGCGACCCCGAGAGGGATCGCGAGCGCGAGCGCGAGCAGCAGTGCGGTCCCATTCAGGAGCGCCGTGTAGGGCAGGGCTTCCTTGATCCGCGTCGAGACCGGGCGGCGGTCCACGAAGGACTCCCCCAGATCGAAGCGTGCCACGCGCGAGATCCAGGCGCCGAAGCGCTCCGGCAGCGGGCGGTCCAGCCCGTAGAGCCGCTTCATTTCCTCGGCGGCGCGCGCGGACACGCGCCGACCGCCCTCCGCGCCCCGGGCCGTGACCGGGCTGCCCGGGGCGAGGTGGACGAGCAGGAAGACCAGGACGACGATGCCGAGCAGCGTCGGCACCGCCAGCAGGAGGCGCCGCAGGACGTAGCGGGTCAGGAAGCTCCCCCGCCCGCCGCCGGTGTGGGCGCGGACGCCGGCTGCGGCGAGGCCCACCAGCCCGCCGGACCGGGCCACGTCCCGAAGAGCCCGAGGGGCGAAGTCACGAGCCCACGCACCGTGCGGCGGAAGGCGTGCTTCTGCGTCGTGTTCGCCACGAAGATCGCGGGCGCATCGGCGTTCAAGAGGGCGTGCACTCGGTGCAGCAGCGCGAGGCGCTTGCCTTCGTCGAGCTCGCGGCGCGCGGCGTCGATCAGCCCATCGACCTCGGCGTTCTTCGAGAAGCAGTTGTTCAGCCCCGCCGGCGGCCACTGGGAGGAATGCCAGAGAAAGTACGGGTCGGGGTTCGCGTCGGCGGCCGACGACCCCAGCGCCGCGGCCTCGTAGTCCCCGGAGTCCAGCTTCTCGAGGAAGGCGTTCCACTCCAGGGAGCGCACGGCCGCGCGGATGCCTCCCGCCCCCAGGCCCGCCGCGAGGGTCTCCACGATCTGTCGACCGATCTCGTTGCCCGAGGGGACCAGGATCTCGATCGCGAAGTCCCGACCCTCCTTGCTTCGCAGGCCGTCGCCGTCGTCATCGCTCCAGCCGGCCTCACCGAGCAGCCGCGCCGCGGACGCGGGATCGTGCGGCAGCGGCGGGACGTTCGCGTCGTAGGCGGGCGACTCGGGAGCGAACGGCCCGGAGATGACGCGGGCCCGTCCTCGGAAGAGTCCGCGCACGATCGCGCCGCGGTCGAGCAGCATCGTCGCCGCGCGCCGCACGCGCGCGTCCGCGAAGAACGGGGAGCGGTTGTTCAGCGCGATGTAGCTCCAATCGAGCGTGTACCCCTCGATCGCGCGGCAGCAGGCGCCGAAGTCCGGATCCGTGTTCGTCCGCGCGAGCGTGCCCGCGTCGATGCCCGTCTCGTCGAGCTCGCCGCGCAGGAGCATCGCGTAGGCCGTCGCGTTCTCCGGCACCACCTGGAAGGTGACGCGGTCGAAGGGCGGGCGCGGACCCCAGTAGCGCTCGTTGCGGACCAACACCAGCGATTGCTGCGCCTTCCAGGACTCGAGCGTGTAGGGTCCGTTCGAGAGCGGCCGGCGGTTCTGCGGCGCGCGCGCGAGGTTCTTGCCACGGTACAGGTGCTCCGGCAGCAGCGGCATCACGAACGCCATCTCGCGGTAGGCGTAAGGCTCCCGGAATCGAACCTTGAAGGCCCGCGGCCCGGCGGCCTGGACGGACTCGAGCCCCTCGAAGAGCGGGCCGAAGATCGGCGCCCCCGCTTCCGGGCTCGCGGCCGTGCGAATCGTGAAGACCGCGTCCGTCGGCGTCACCGGCGTCCCGTCCTCCCAGACCGCTTCCGCCCGCAGTCGGAAGAGGAACTCCCGCCCGTCGGAGGAGACCTGCCAGCTCTCGGCGAGACCCGGGACGAGTCGCAGCGTGCGGTCGTAGTCGAGGAGGTTTCGCGAGAGCAGGCCGATGACCTGCGCCTCGGCAACCGCGGACTGGAGAATCGGGTTCAGGGTCGCCGGGTCCGCGACGAGCCGGCGACGCACGGTCCCGCCGAAAACGGGCGTCGCGCCGGTCTGCTCGTCGAGATAGCCCAGCGCCGCCGGCGGCGGGGCGGGCGGCGGGGTCGGCGCCGGGACCCGCGCCATCTCGCGCGCGCGGCACGAGAGCGTGCCCGCCAGCGCGAGCGCAAGCCCGAGACGCCCGGCGCGATTCACGCCGACATTATGGAGGATCCCCCCGATCGATTCGGGAGGCGCCGCTCCGTCGCCCCGTCAGTTCGGCGAGAGGCTGGTCGCGGTGGTGTTCCGCGCGGCGTCCGTCGCGCGGATCAGCAGGAAGCTGCCCGGCGACGCGCCGTCGAGCGGCACGTCGTAGGACTCCCGCAGCGAGTCGGAGAGGCCGTCCTTGGGCTCCGCGAGCTTCCACTCCTTCGCGTCGATCGAGTACTCGACCTCCGCGAGGGGGCTGCGCGCATCGCTGACCTCGAAGGCGAGACGGCCCTTCGCGGAGGGCAGGCGCTTGACCACGGGCGGCGTGTTGTCGATCCGCACGGGCGTGGACTCCCGCTCGAAGGTGCGGGCGTCGTCGGTGTTGGAGGCGCGGTCGGAGACGATCAGGCGAAACAGGTAGTCGCCGTCGGGCAGCGCGGAGGTGTCGAACGAGTAGAAGGACTCCTTGAGCTCCTTGCGCAGCGGGAGCCACTTCGCCCCGCCGACCGGCTTGAACTCCAGGTCGTACTCGAGCGTGTCCCCATCCGAGTCGCTCCCCTTCCAGGTGATCGTGCGGTATCCCAGGCGGTGCAGCTTTCGCGGGGCGGCCTCGGAGCGGGGCTCCTCCAGGCTCGTGAAGATGCCCTTCTCGTCGGGGGCGCTCGACTCGAAGACGTTGCTGCCGCCGCCCGCCGAGCGCGCGTAGACCTCGGTGGGATCGAGCGCGGTCAGCGACTCGATCACCGGCGCGGCGTTCCTGTTGCGGTAGGCGGCCTCGACGCGGCGAACGACCGGCCCGCCGGAAGCGCTGCCGGAAAGGCGAAGCTTCCACTGGAGGTAGCGCCCGGCAGGAGCGTCGATCGCGCTGCCGTCCGCGGACGCCCCGGCCCAGCCGCTCCAGGGCGACCAGGTCGTGTCGGGAGCCGAGGATTCGCCCGAGCGGAACGCCACGTCGACGCTGGCGCCCGCAGGAACCTCCGCCTCGACGCGGAACGCGCCGAATCGGCTCGTGCGCCCGGTGTCCTTCACCGCGGAGACGAACTCGCCGCGGCGCGGCCCGTCGGTGAACCGGTACCAGGCCGAGGCGCCATTGGTGCCCAGACCCCCCCCGGCGACGAGCGTGACCTGCTTCTCGTCCAGCGTGCGCTCCAGCGCCCAGGTCTGCGGCGAGACGCGGTAGACCTTGCCATTGGGGCCGGTTCCCAGGATCGCCGATCCGGAGTCCGCGAGCACGTCGAAGACCATCTCCTCGCCGCTGGTCCACACCGCCCGCGGCGGCTCGTCCTTCTCGAAGAGCAGCAGCTCCGAGGAGAAGCCGCTCGCGCGGCCGCCGGGGCGCGACGGCGCGAGTCGCGGCCCGGAGACCGTGACCGTGACCTCGGGTTTGCGCTCCCCGCCCGGATTCTCGTCCTGGGCCGCCGTCCGAGTCTCGCTGGTGCGCCGTCCCGGGACCTGCTGAGGGGCCGAGACGGGCTGATCCGAGGAGGCCGGCGTCTCGGACGAGACCGCCGAAGCCCACACGAGGCCGTCCGGCGAGGTCGCGATCGAGGAGATCTCGCTCTTGGAGGAGTCGTACACCGTGACGACGCGTCCGCTCGGCTCCAGCCGGAGCACCAGACCGGAGCCGGCCGTGCCCGCCCAAACCCGTCCCTGCGTGTCCACCGCGAGCGTGCGGATGTGCGCGTCGGCGCTCGCGTGAACCCTCTCCCCCTTGCCGCCGGCGCCGATCTTGTGAATCTCGCCGGGCAGACCCGTGCCCGCCCAGAGCGTCGGGCCGGCGACCGCGAGCGCCCAGACGTATTGCGCTTTGGTCTCGTAGTAGAGGACCGGCTTGCCGGCTTCCAGGCGGTAGAGCTTCCCGCCGGGCGCACCGGCCGCGTAGATGGTTCCGTCCGCGGACACCGCGACGGACGTGACTTCCTTCTCCGGAAGAACGGCCAGCGTCTCCACCTTTCCGTCCGACTGCACGCGCAGGACTTTCCCCGCGTCCCCCGTGCCCAGAATCACGCCTCCCCGCGGGTCGCGAACCGCGGAGAACAGGGTCGCTTCGGTCATCGCCTCCAGCCGCGTCGCGTCCGGCGCGAGCACGAGCGTCCCGTTGACGGTGACGGCGACGCCGCGCGCCTCGCCCGTGGAGAAGTCCGCCGGTGTGTCGGAGAGCCAGATGCGCGCCTGCGCCGCACTCAGGAGCCCGCACACCATCGACGAGACGGCCGCGGCGGCCGCCGCCCGAAGCACTCCGCGCCGCGTCACGAGATCCTCGGCAGGACCTCGAGCCGCAGGCGAGCGGAGCCCCGGACGGGAACGGGCTGCTCGATGCTCTCGGACTGCAAGCGCACCCAGGAGAGCTCGGGCTGGCTCTCGCCGGGGTCGCGGTCTCGAACGATGGCGGCAACGGAGGGGGGCAGGCCGGCCAGCGGCTCGCCGGCCACCACCGCGCCGGGAGCCCTCCGGTAGGCGAGCAGGTTCAGCGTGTTCGCCGGACGGATCCGGCCGAGGAAGTCCAGCACCTGTTCGAGCGACTGCGGGTTGGACGGGTAGACCGAGAGGTCGTAGGCCGTGGCGGCGTTGCCGTCGCCCACGAAGACGTTCAGCGGACCCGCCGGCGTGTCCTCGGGGATCTTCAGGCCGAGCATCACGCGCCGCGGGCTGCCGCGGAAGTCCACGAGCTCCACGCGGACCGGAACCGTCTCGCCCGGCCGCACGCGGTCCTTCTGGGGCTCCACGTCGACGATGCGAGCGCTCTGCAGCCGGTCCGAGTGCGCGATCTCGATGTCGAAGCCGAGGATCGAGAGATCACGAAACTCGTTCGCCATCAGAAAATTCGCGAGCACGGCGAGGGAGGCGACCGCTTCCTCGCGCGCCGCCAGGCCGGTGAAGACGCTGTTCCACTGCACGTCGCGCTCCGGCGTGGCGATCTTCGACTTCCAGAACAGCGTGCGTTCCCCCGTCCGCTTCTCGAGCGTCGTCAGCACGTTGTCGATCGCGATCGCCGCCAGCACGGGCGTCAACATCGCGTTGTGCACGACCTCGAAGCGGTAGGTCTGCGCCGGCAGGCCCTCGGAGCTCATGCGCACGGTCACGGGGACCATGGTCGCGCGTGTTCCGAAGGTGCCGAAGATGCCGGTCGAGCGATCCTGGGTGACCGAGCCCAGCACGGATCCGGCCGCCGCGAACTTCAAGGAGCGGTAGACCGACGGCAGCACCGTCAGGACCTCCGCCTCGGTCATCGGCATCGAGACGGGGCCCATCGAGAGGAACGGGTGGCCGAAGGCGAGGAGGCTGTCCCCGTCGACCCACGTCACGGTCCCGGTCGCCGCGAGGCTCATGTCGCCCGACATCAGCACGGTGCCGACGGCCGAGCCGGGCTGCAGCGTCGGCCTCGGTGCGGATGCCGCGGGCGGCGTCGTCGCCTTCGCGGAAGCGCCCGAGGGCGCCGACATCCAGCCGGCCTTGCGCGAGAGCCTCTCGAACAGAGGCGAGGACCCGCCGACCCCGGCGAAGGAGACCGGGAGCGGGAGCGCCGACATCCCCTCCATCTGCGGCCCCGCGAGCGCCCCGATCAGCTCTTCCATCGGCGCGCGGAAAGAGTTCGTGGCGAAGGCCTCGCGAAGGGCCTCGGTCGACACGGCCGCGCCGCCAATGGGAACCGGAGGCGCGGCGGGCGCCTGGCGGATGTCGAGCATGGCCTGGATCGGCGTGATCCCGCAGATCGGGTCCTTGGAGAAGGGCCAGCCGTAGGCGAGCGCGCCGATCAATTTGCCGTCGACGTAGATCGGGCTGCCGCTCATGCCCGCGATGATTCCGGAGTGCTCGAGGCCCGCGCCCGAGACGCGCGCGAGGATCAGATCCTGCCGGGGCGCGTAACGCTTGAGCAAGCCCAGCACCTCGACTTCGAAGCGCTCGATGCCTCGCCCGTCGCCCATGTCCGAGAAACCCCAGCCCTTCATCCCGGGCTTGATCTCGTCGACGGTCAGGATGCCCGAAGGAAGCGACGGGGCCTCTGCGGCCGGAGCCGCGACGGTGCCGGTCGCCAACGCGAGCAGCGAAACCGCCAACAGCTTGCGCACGTTTCCGACAACGCCGGCCGGAGCCGCATCCATTCCCTTTTGGCCCTCCCGTTCCCCTATGTTACGGTTGCCGCGATGCTTTTGCTGCTTTTTCAGGCGACAACCGTCGAAACCCTCGAAGAAGGCAGCTCGATCTTCTCGTTTTTCAAGGAAGCAGGACCCACCGCCAAGGTGGTCCTGGGCCTGCTCCTGCTCTTCTCGCTGGTCTCCTGGGCCATCATCTTCGCCAAGCTGGTGCGCTTGAAACAGATCTCGGCCCAGACAGACAAGTTCATCGCCTTCTTCCGCAAGAGCCGGCGCTTCTCCGAGGTCAACACGATCGCGAGCCAGCTGCCCGACACCCCGCTGACGACGCTCTTCAAAGCCGGCTACGCGGAGCTCGACGCGCAGGTGAAGGCCAATCGCCCCGACGACCCCAACGCGACCGCCGGCGGCTCCGCGAGCGGCGGCAAGCTGATGATCAAGAACATCTCCGGCGTCGAGCGCGCCCTGGAGCGCGCGATCGGCGTCGAGATGGCGCGCCTGACCAAGCACATGACCTTCCTGGCGACGACGGCCTCCGCCTGCCCCTTCATCGGCCTCTTCGGAACCGTGTGGGGCATCATGCAGTCCTTCCGCGCGATCGGCACGACCGGATCGACCTCGATCGTGGCCGTCGCCCCCGGCATCGCCGAGGCGTTGATCAACACCGCCGCCGGCCTCGCCGCGGCCATTCCTGCGCTGATCCTCTACAACTACTTCATGGGGAAGGTGCGCCAGCTGCGCGCGGAGATGGAAGACTTCTCGCTCGAGTTCCTGAACCTCGCGGAGCGCAACTTCACCTAGCAGGTTGCTGAAAAAGGGTGTGGGATGGCGTTACGAGCGCCGTGGGGTCAGATGCAAGGAAGCGCGACGACGGCGATGCTCGAGCATCGGCGAGGAGCGCTGACGCCGCAGATGACCCTACGCGACTGTCGGCTGCGGCGGCCGCTCTGCGGCCGGCAGCCGAGAGTTTTCAATCCGGGGGGCCTATGGACCTGGTAGCTAGAATCTCTCGGCCGCCGTTCGCGGAGCGAATGCCCGCGGCCGAAAGCCCCGGACACGACGCCCGCATCCATTTTTCAGCAGCCTGCTAGGAGGATCCCGAGATGGCATTCCATCGCCAATCCGGCGATCCCTTCGATCACCTCGCGGACATCAACGTCACGCCGCTCGTCGACGTGATGCTGGTGCTCCTGATCATTTTCATGGTCACGGCCCCCATGCTCCACCAGGGGGTTGCCGTGGCCCTGCCGAAGACCGAGACCACGAACCTGCCGGCCTCCGTGGAAGATCCCGTGATCCTCTCGATCACGCGCGACGGGCGCTACTACATCAACCAGACACCGGTGGCGCGCGGCCTGCTGCGCGACCGGCTGCGCGCCTACATCGCCCGGCGCAAGGACAAGACGATATTCCTCAAGGCGGACCGCGCGCTGTCCTACGGCACCGTGATCGAGACCATCGACATGCTCAACCGCATGGGGGTCGAGAACCTCGGAATGATCACGGACACGTCGGGGAAATAGCGCGGGAAGTCCTTTTCGGACTTCCACGTTGATGCCACCGAGTGGATAACGTCGGCGCCGTTCTCGCCCAGCTGCGGGCGCGGGAGACCTTCCCGTGGAGGGCGGGTCTCTCTTTCGCGGCGGCGCTCCACCTCTCGATCGCCGTCGCGTTCGTCGTCGCCGCGACCTCGAAGGATCGACGAACGCCGCCATCCCGTTCCGTGGCGGTGCGGTTGATGCCGGCCGGCCGGCTCGCGGGACCATCCCCCGTCGAAAAGCCGTCCGCGCCCCCCGTGGAGAACAGGAAGATCCTGAAGCCCGTCGACCCGGAGCCGCCTCCGTCGGAGAAGGCCGTCGTGCTGCCCTCCAAGGACAAGAAGAAGCCGACACCGCCCCCGAGGCCGGCCCCGCCGGCGCCGGCCTCGCCACCCGTCGAGCTGCCCTCCGGCCCGGGCGGCGCGGCGGAGGAGCACTCGACGGGCAGCGGCGCCACGAGCGGCATCGGGGGCCTGGGCCTCGGTGCGGCGGGCGTCGAGCAGGGCGACTTCCAGTACTCCTATTACATCGAGCGGATGCTGGTGGCGATCAGCTTGCAGTGGGTCCGGCCGGGTCAGCCCCCGGCGTCGCCTCCGGTCGTGCGATTCGTCGTCCAGCGCGACGGCACGATCTCGGACGCCGCGATCTTTCAGTCCAGCGGCGTGCCCTTCGCCGATCGCGCGGCGCTGCGCGCGGTGCTCTCGGCGGCGCCGCTCCCGCCGCTTCCCGCGGAGTTCGGGGGGCGCGAGGTCGGGTTCCGCGTCATCTTCGGCGGCCAGTGAGCCGCCGCCCTTCGGAGGTGGAATGAGGAAGAGCGTTCTGGCCCTCGGCGTTGTCCTGTGCCTGCCCGGTGTCTCCCTCCTCGCGCAGAGCGCGCCTCCTCCGATTGCCACTCCCGTTCCCCAGGGGGACATCGTGCTGCAGCTCCACGAGGGCGGCCGCAAGCTGGTCCTCGCGATCCCCGAGATGTCGACTCCCGGAACGGCGGCCCTTCGCTCACGCGTCGCTCAGCCCTTCACGGCGACGCTGCGGGCGGACCTCGAGTACGCGGGCGTGTTCGCGATCGCCGATCCCGCGAACTACCCCGCCGGGTCGCGCGAGCCGTCGACGACGGAGGCCGCCGACCGCTGGCGCGGCACGGGCGCGGAGGTTCTGGTGGACACGCGGGGAGAGGTCGCGGGGGACCGCGCGACGGTGGAGGCGCGGGTCTGGGACCTGCCCTCTCGCAAGATGATCCTGGGACGGCGGTACTCGGGCGGGGTCGCCTACATCGAGCGGATCGCCCACACGCTCGCCAACGACATCGTGAAGCACTTCACCGGGAAAGACGGGCTCTTCCTCTCGACGATCCTGTTCGTCTCCAACCGCGACTCCGCGGGCCGGGAGATCTGGGCGATGGACTTCGACGGCCGCAACCCCCGCAGGCTCACGTCGCACAAGGCGATGTCGATCTCGCCGTCGGGAACCGCGGGCAAGATCGCCTATACGAGCTACGTCCGGCTGTACCCCCAGATCTGGCTCATGGGGACCGACGGGGGCGAGAAGCGCGAGCTCGTGACCGGCGTGGACTTGAATGCCTCGCCGTCGATCTCCCCGGATGGCTCGCAGATCGCCTTCGCCGGATCGACCTCCGGCAACACCGACGTCTACGCCATCGGCGCGGACGGCAAGAATCTGCGCCGCCTGACGACGACCCGCGCGCTGGAGGCCTCCCCCGCCTGGTCCCCGACGGGCCGGCAGATCGCCTACACCTCGGACCAGACGGGCACTCCCCAGATCTGGCTGATCGACGCCGAGGGCACCGGCGCGCGCCGGATCTCGCTCGCCGGGAACTGGAACGACGAGGCGTCCTGGTCTCCCGACGGAGCCCGGCTGGCCTTCGCCTGCCGCAACGAGGGGGACTTCAACATCTGCGTGATGAACGTCGCGACGGGCGAGACCGTACAGCTCACGAGCGAAGGCAGCAACGGCCGTCCCTCCTGGTCGCCGGACGGGCAGAAGATCGTGTATCAGTCGCGCCGCGGTTCCACCACGCAGATCTACACGATGGACGCGGCGGACGGAGCCAACAAGCGCGTGCTGACCGAGGGGAGCATCAACGTGCAGCCCTACTGGATGCCGTGACGCGCGCGGATTTCGTCCCGATTTCGAGGCATGCGACTGCCGGAATCGATCACAGTTTGTTATATTCGCAGGGCTCCCGCCCCGTTCTTGGGGGCGCACCGGGCCGTAGAACCATCCATTCCGTAAGGAGAGCGGCATGAAGAAGTCCACCACCGTAATCGCCCTCGCGTTCCTCGTCGCGGGCGCCCTCCCCCTGGCCTCGGGCTGCAAGAAGAAGCCCCCGACGACCACGGAGGAATCGCGGCCCCCTGTCGAGGCACCGGCCGCCGCCCCGTCGACCCGAGTCACCCCGCCGCCGGAGCCAAGGACGGACACCGATCCGACCGCCGCGATCATGAACGCCTCGATCGAGGAGCTCAACCGGGCAGGACACCTGCGGGAGATCTTCTTCGACTACGACCAGGCGGACCTCCGTGAGGACGCCCGCGAGACCCTGGCGGCGAACTCGGAGTGGCTCAAGCGCTTCGGGACGATGCAGATCCTGATCGAGGGCCACGCGGACGAGCGCGGCACCTCCGCATACAACCTGGCGCTGGGCGAGCGCCGCGCCAACGCCGCGAAGGACTACCTCGTGTCGCTCGGCGTCGACGGCTCGCGGGTTCGCACGGTCTCCTACGGCAAGGAGCGTCCGCAGTGCACCGGACAGACCGAGGACTGCTGGCAGCGCAATCGCCGCGACAACTTCGTCATCACCGCAAAGTGAGGCCGATGATCCGGAAGGCCCGCTTCGCCTCCGCCCTCCTCGCCGCCCCGCTTATCGTCGGGGCGGCGGGCTGCATCTCCTCCGATGACATCGACGGCCTCCACCGTCAGATGAACGACATCGAGAAACAGATCCAGGCGCTCGAGAAGAAGTCCTCGAGCAAGGAAGAGGTCGCGAAGCTCAACGAGAACGTCGCCCAGCAGACGAACCAGCTCCTGAAGTCCAACGCGGATCTGGGCGTGCGCCTGGGCGAGCTCGCGACGCAAATCGAACAGCTCCAGGCCAAGCTCGAAGACACCAACCGCCGCCTCTCGCAGCTCTCCCAGCAGATCGCGCAGAGCCAGGCGGGCGCGAGCTCGACTTACGTCCCGCCGCCGATGGGGACCCCCTCGGGCTCGCCCACGACCCTGGTGCCGCCGGCCGGTTCCCCGCCGGTCTCGACGACGCCCGGGACCGGCGCGCCGACCGCTTCCACGACCGGACGGCCGTCTCCTTCGGAGCTCTACAACACGGCCTACGCGGACTACACGCGCGGCCGCTATCCCCTCGCCATCCAGGGCTTCGAGGAGTACCTGGAGGCCTATCCTTCGACCGATCTCTCCGACAACGCCCGGTACTGGATGGGAGAGTCCCAGTTCGCGCAGAAGAAGCACCGCGAGGCCATCACGGAGTTCGACCGGCTCCTGCGGGACTACCCCAAGAGCGACAAGGCGGCCGCGGCCCTCCTGAAGAAGGGTTATGCCCTACTCGAGCTCCAGCAGCGCCCCGAGGGCGTCGTGCAGCTCCAATACGTCGTCCACGAATACCCCTCCTCCGAGGAGGCGCGCCTTGCCCGCGCGCGGCTGAAGTCGCTGGGGGTCGAGACGCGATAGAGTCGGCCCTTCGTTCGATTCCCGATTCCCGATTTCCGATTCCCGCGCAATAACATTCGCCGAGGAGAGTCATTCGCCCATGGCCAACATCAAGTCCGCCGAGAAGCAGCACCGTCAGTCCCAGAAGCGCCGCGTCCGCAACAAGGCCTCCAAGGCCCGTATGCGTTCCGCCATCAAGGCGCACCGCAGTGGAGACGCCAAGCAGAAGGCCGCGGGATTGTCCGCCGCCCACTCCGAGATCGACGTCGCGCGCCGCAAGGGCATCCTGCACAAGAACGCCGCCGCGCGATACAAGTCGCGCCTCGCCCGGGCCGCGGCGAAGAGGTAGGGGCCCGCTCTCCCTTCCCTAGAACCCCTCCAGGATCGTCGACACGACGCTCTCCGCGAAGCGCGCCGCGACGCGCTCGATCGCCTCGTTCTGCAGATCCACGAAGGACGAGGCGGCCGCCGGAAAGCTGTAGGCGTCGCGGAACGTGTACCCGGAGTCTTCGTAGAGGACCCGCTCGTCCGGCAGTGTCTTCAACGAGAGCTGTGCGCCGATCTGCACCTGGTACTCCTGCGCCCTCCCCGCGCCGTCGAAGGCCACCGGGATCAGGTCGAAGCGGGTCACGGCTCCCGTCAGGACGGCATCGGCGGGCTCGACCCCCGCGACCACACGCAGACGGCCGCGGATCGTGAGCTCCCGCGCGATCTCCTGCGACAGCCTCTGCTCGAGGCCGATGCGGGAGGTGCGGTTGGCGAGCGCCTCGAATCGCACGGTCTTGACGTTCTCCGGGAGGGTCGAACCCCGGCCGACCAGACCATAGCCGCAGCCCACGGTCACCGCGAGCAGCGCGGCCGCCAGCAGCAGCCGGCGCGCGGGGAGGGGTGCGGAGTGTCCCTTCACCGCACCACGAGGTTGAGCAGCCGGTCCGGAACGAACACCGCGCGCGCGATCTCCTTGCCCTCCACCCAGGGCCGAATCTTCTCGTCGTCTCGGGCCATGGCGACCGCGTCGGACTCGCCCGTCCCACGCTCCACGTCCAGGCGGCCCCGAACCTTCCCGTTGACCTGAACGACCAGCTCGACGCGCAGGGGACGCGAGAGCTCCGCGTCGAACGCGGGCCAGGGGGCCTCGAGCAGGAATCCCGTCTCGCCGCTGTTGCGCCACCACTCGTCGGTCAGGTGCGGCGCGACGGGATGGAGCAGCTTCAGCAGGACCCGCGCGGACTCGCGCAAGGCGGCGGGCGTCTCTTCCCCCGCCTCCAGGGCCTCGGCGAGGCCGCGCTGGTACTCCATCAGCGCCGCGATCGCCGTGTGGAAGTGAAAGCGCTCCGCGTCTTCGGTCACGCGCCGGATCGTCCGGTGGCGCAGCCGCGAGAGCGGCGTGTCCTGCGGGCCCGCCGGGCCGTCCTCCGGCAGCGCGAACGCGCGGGAGCAGGTCTCGTGAACGCGGCCCAGGAAACGGAACGCGCCCGCGACGCCCTCCTCGGACCACTCGACTTCCTTCTCCGGAGGACCCAGGAAGAGCGTGTAGAGGCGCACGGAATCCGCGCCGAGCCGCTCGATGAGCTCGTCGGGCGACACCGTGTTGCCGCGCGATTTCGACATCTTCTCGATGCGACCGCTCTTCGGGTTGAGCTTCGTGATCATGCCCTGGTTGAAGAGCCGCGCGAAGGGCTCCTCGACCGACACCAGCCCGAGCTCCTGGATCACCCGACAGATGAAGCGCGCGTAGAGCAGGTGCAGGATCGCGTGCTCGATTCCGCCGATGTACTGATCCACCGGCATCCAGCGCGCGGCACGCGCGGGGTCCACCATGCGGGTGGAATCGGAGGGATCGAGGAATCGCAGGTAGTACCAGGAGGAATCCACGAAGGTGTCCATCGTGTCGGTCTCCCGCCGCGCCTCTCCGCCGCACTTCGGGCAGGGGCGCTTCAGGAAGGCCTCGGACTGCTCGAGGGGATTGCCCTCGGCGCCGCGGAACTGGACGTCGTCGGGCAGCAGGACCGGCAGCTCGGAGTCCGGCACGGGCACCACACCGCAGGCGGCGCAGTGGACGGCGGGGATCGGGGTCCCCCAGTAGCGCTGCCGCGAGATCAACCAGTCGCGCAGGCGGAAGCCGACCTTCCCGTGGCCGGCGCCGCGCGCCTCGATGGTCGCGACCGCCTTCGCGATCGCCTCGGGGCCGTTGGGAGTGCCGTCCCAGTCGCCGGAATGGCACAGCACGCCGCCGTGCGGGGCGGCCTCGGTCATCGCCGCGGGATCCGGCGGCGCCGCCTCCGTCCGGTAGACGGGCCGCACCGCCAAACCCATCGCGCGCGCGAACTCGAAGTCGCGCTGGTCGTGCGCGGGAACGCCCATGATCGCGCCGGTCCCGTAGTCGGGCAGCACGAAGTTCGCGATCCAGACCGGGAGGCGCTCTCCCGTCAGCGGATGGAGCGCCTTCGCTCCCGTGTCGAGACCTTCCTTCTTCGCCCCCTCCGCCTCGCGCTCCAGGCGCGACTCCTTGCGGACGCGGCCGGCGAACGCGCGGATCTCCGCGGCCTTCGGGCTCGGCGTCGCGGAGCCCGACGCGATCGCCTCCACCGCCGGGTGCTCGGGTGCGAGGGCGAGGAAGGTGACGCCGTAGAGGGTGTCCGGGCGGGTCGTGAACACCCGCAGGGGCTCGCGCAGGCCCTCCACCGGAAAGTCGACCTCCGCGCCTTCGGAGCGGCCGATCCAGTTTCGCTGCATGGTCTTGACCCGCTCCGACCAGTCCAGGCCGTCCAGGCCCGCGAGCAGCCGGTCGGCGTGCGCCGTGATTCGGAAGAACCACTGGGTCAGGTCCCGTAGCTCGACCGTGTCGCCGGAGCGCTCGCACCGGCCGTCGACCACCTGCTCGTTGGCGAGAACGGTCCGGCAGCCGGGGCACCAGTTGACCGGAGCCTTCTTGCGATAGGCGAGGTCCCGCTCCCACATCCGCAGGAAGAGCCACTGGTTCCAGCGGTAATAGGACGGGTCGCACGAGGCGAGCTCCTTGGACCAGTCGTAGAGAACGCCGAGGCTGCCCAGCTGCTCCTTCATCCGGGCGATGTTGGCCAGCGTGTACTCGCGCGGGTGGATGCCGCTCGCGATCGCCGCGTT
>DATBIJ010000249.1:0-15825 GCA_036557025.1 Thermoanaerobaculia bacterium
GAGCTCGCCATGGCCGGGTATCGTGCCCGCTTCGCCGCCGGCGGCGCGGAGGCGCTGGCGGCGATGGAGGAGGAAACTCCGTCACTCGTCCTCCTGGATCTGTTGATGGACCGGCCCGACGGTTTCGAAGTCCTGGCGCGGATGCGCGCGAACCCGAAGTGGGAGAGCGTGCCGGTGGTGGTCGTCACCGCGAAAGAGCTCGCCGCCGAGGAGCGGGCGCGGCTGGAGAAGAGCGCGCGGCGCGTCATTCGCAAAGGAGAGGACCTGAGCCAGGTCGTTCAGGAAGTTCTCCGGACGGTCGGTCCGAGGGCCGCGCCGATGCAGGAGCGCGCGTGAGCCGGATCCTCGTCGTCGAGGACTCGCCCGACATCCGCGAGCTGATGCGCCTGCTGCTCGAGGCGGCCGGCCACGACGTCGTGATGGCCAGCGACGGCGCCACGGCGATGGAGACGGTGCGCGCACAGCCCCCCGACCTGGTCCTGATGGACCTCTCCCTCCCCATCCTCTCCGGCTGGGAGACCGCCCGCCAGCTCAAGGCCGACCCGGCGACCGCCGGGATCCCCGTCGTCGCCGTCACCGCCCATGCCATGCAGGGGGACCGCGAGCGGGCGCTCGCCGCCGGGTGCGACGGGTTTCTCGCCAAGCCGATCGACGAGGACCGCTTCGCCGCGCAGGTGGCCGCGTACCTGCCCGCGATCCCGGCGGCGTCCGGGCCCGCCGGCGGGCGGTCGCGGCCGGAGACGGCTCGCTCCGGCCGTGTCCTCGTCGTCGACGACCACCCGGAGGTCGCGGAGTTCCTCCGCGCGGACCTCGCGGAAGACGGCCACGTCGTCACATTGGCGACGAGCGCCGCCGAGGCGCGGCGGCGGCTCGAGGGAAAAGAGGCGTACGACCTCGCGATCATCGACGTGATGCTCGGCGCCGAGACCGGCTACGACCTCGCGGCGCACATCTCGTCCACGAGCGAGGAGTACTTGCCGGTGCTCCTGCTGACGGCCGGCACGATCGATCGCCAACGCGCCTTCGAAGCGGGGGCCGACGACTTCATCGGAAAACCGATCGACAGCGTCGAGCTTCGGGCCCGCGCGCGATCGCTCCTTCGGGTCGGACGGCTGGTGCGCGAGCACGGCCGGATCGGCCGCGAGCGGGCCGAGGCCTACGCGCGCCTCCTCGAGCTCGACCGGCTCAAGTCGGACTTTCTCTCGACGGTCTCGCACGAGCTGCGCACGCCGCTGAACACGATCCTGTTGCTCGCGCACCTGCTCGAGCGTCGCGGCGACGCGGACGCGGACCAGCGCCTGCGCGATCTGCGGGTGATTCGCGAGAGCGCGGAGACGCTCCTGCGAATGATCAACAACATCCTGGACCTCGCGAAGCTCGAGGCGCGCCAGAGCGAGATGCGGCCGGCGCGGTTCGCCCTCCGAGGACTCATCGAGGAGGCGGCGGACGTCATGGAGCCTCAGGCGCGGGCCCGCGGCATCGCGCTCGAGGTCGAAGTGGATCCGACGTTTCCCTTTACGGCGGTGCTCGATCGCGAGAAGGTCCTGCGGGTGCTGATCAACCTGTTGTCCAACGCGGTGAAGTTCACGCCGGAGGGGCGGGTGGTTCTTCGGGCGCGGCCCTTTCATTCCTCGCTGACCTTCGAGGTCGAGGACACGGGGCGTGGAATTCCGCCCCACCTGATCCCGGCGGTCTTCGAGCCCTTCCGCAGCATCCGTCCCGCGCATGGGGACGAGCCGCGCGGCACGGGCCTGGGGTTGCCGATCTGCAAGCAGCTCGTCGAGCTGATGGGCGGCGATATCGCCCTCGACAGCCGCGAGGGCACCGGCACGCGCGTCACCGTCACGCTGCCCCAGCTCCCCGAGCCCGCGGGGCCCGACGCTCCCGACGAGGGGGCCGAATACGCGGGCACCGCGGCTCCCGGAGGCCGGCGCGTCCTGGTGGTCGAGGACGACCCTGCCTCGCGCTACGGGCTGCGCGAGCTGCTCGACACGGAGGGCTTCCGCGTGGGCGCGGTCGGAACGCTTGCGGAAGCGGACGCCCGACTCTCCTCCGACGGCTGGGACGCGATCATCCTGGACGTCACGCTTCCCGACGGCGACGGGGCGCAATGGCTCTCGAACCGGCGCGCGGCGAGCACGCCCACGCCGCCCGTCATCGTGCTGACCGGCGCGACCTCCGATGCCGACCGCCGCCGGATCGAGGAAGGCGACGTCGCCGCCGTCCTCCACAAGCCGGTCTCGCTGGGCGCGCTCTTCGACGCCCTCTCCCGGTGCCTGGCGCCCGCGTCCTGAGGCGTGCGGCGCCCCGGGCATTCGCGGGCGCCGCGGCCCTCACGCTCGGCTCCGGGCGCTTCGTGATCCTGGGAGATCTGCAGCCGACCTCGCCGTTGGAGCGCTGGCGCGAGTCGAATCCGCAGGAGCGCCGCCGTGTCGTCCGCGAGATCGCCCGCGAGGAGCCCGACTTCGTCGCCGCGCTGGGCGACATGGTCTTCTGCGGCTCGCTGGACTCGCAATGGCGCGAGCTGGAGGACGTCTGCGAGCCGCTGCTCCAGAGCCGCGTGCCGGTCTTTCCGATTCTCGGAAATCACGAATACTGGGTCCTGGGCCGCCGCTCGCTCGCGCGCTTCGACGCGCGCTTTCCGCACCTCGAGGGGCGGCGGTACTACGCGCGGCGCTACGGACCGCTCGAGCTGCTCTTTCTCGACTCGAACCGGCGGGCGCTTGGGCTCCAGGAGTGGTCCCGGCAGGCCGCGTGGCTCCGGGAGCGGCTGGCGGCGGCCGACGCCGACGCGTCCGTCCGCGGCGTCCTGCTCTTCGTCCACCATCCGCCCTTCACCAACAGCGTCGTCGTCGGCGACTCCCGCCACGTGCAGCACGACATCGTCCCGGCGTTCGCGGCGGCGCGCAAGACGCTCGCGATCTTCTCCGGACACGTCCACAGCTACGAGCGCTTCGCGCGCGGAGGCAAGAGCTACGTCGTCACGGGCGGTGGGGGCGCGCCGCGCCAGCGCCTGTCGACCGGCGCGCGCCGGCGGCACGCCGACGATCTCTTCGCGGGCGGGGCCGTGCGCAGCTTCCACTACCTTCTCGCCACGCTTTCGAAATCGAGTCTGACGATCGAGATGCGCGCCCTGGAAAAGGGCGCGGAGAGTTTCGTTTCCGCGGAGTCCTTCGCTCTGAGCCTCCCCGCGTGACCTGGCTCGGCGAGGAGGGCCTGATTCCCCGCCTTCGGTGGCTGGCGACGGGGCTCGTGCCCGCGGCCCGCGCGACACCGCCGCGCCGGCCGGCCGTCATCGGACATCGGGGCGCGGCCCGGCACGCGCCGGAGAATACGGTTGCTTCTTTCGCTCGCTCCGTCGAGCTCGGGGCGGAAGGCGTCGAGGCCGACGTCTGCGCGACCGCGGACGGCATCTTCGTGCTCTGGCACGATGCCGATCCCGACGATTTGGTGGCGCGCGTCCGCCAGGCGGGTCGCGAGGGCCTGCTCTACTCCCCCGAGGTTCCCGAAACCGGATCCCCAGACCGCCGGAAGGTCGCCGAGCAGACCCTCGAGCAGTTCCTCGAGCGCCATGCGTACCGGCGCACCGGAGAATCCCCGCCGGGTGCGCCCGATTCGCCGCCGCGCGCGGAGGTCGAGATCCTCGAGCGGCTGTTCGAGTGGGCGGCCGGCGAGCCGCGCCTGCGGCGCATCTATCTCGACGTCAAGCTCCCGCCGGAGCAGGCCGGACACGCGGCGAGCCTCGCCGCGGAGCTGTCGCGCGGCGCGGCCTCCGGAGCGATTCCCGGTCGGCTGGCGATTCGCACGATCTCGCCTCAGCGCGAGATCTACGAGCGCTTGCGCGACGGGTTGCGATCGTCCGCCGGCGCGGACCTCGCCCCGATCGCCGACTTCGAGCTTTCGGAGGCCCGAAAGACCGCGCGTCGCATCGGAGCGCGGCGGGTCGGGCTGGGGCTGGGCCGCCGGATCTGGCGGGGCTTTCGCGCGGAGGCGGCGGACCTCGTCGCGGCCCGGGACGCCGGAGAGTTCGACGAGGTCTTCCTCTGGACCATCAACGGACGCTCCCGCCTCGCGCAGGCCGCACGGATCGGCCCCGACGCCCTGCTCACCGACGAGCCGGAGATCCTGCGCGGCATTCTCGGCTGAGGCCGGTACGCGGCTTGCAACAACCGCCCGCGGAGGAAGAACAACGATGGCCAAGAAAGACGTGGAGCAAAAGCAGTTGCAGGAGCTCCTCTACCAGGCGCTCGAGACCGAGCGTGGCGGGATTGCGATCTACGAGACGGCGGTCCGATGCGCCCAGAACGAGGACTTGCGCGAAGAGTGGAAGGAATACCTCGAGCAGACGCGCCACCACGAGCAGGTGCTCCTGGAGCTCTTCGAGAAGCTCAAGCTCGATCCGGAGACCGTCACGCCGGGGCGCCGAATCGTGAAAATGAAGGGAGAGGCCCTCGTCGCCTCGATGGAGAAGGCACGGAAGGAAGGCACTCCCGACGCGGCGCAGCTCGTCGCCTGTGAGGCGGTCGTCGACGCCGAAACCAAGGATCACGCCAACTGGGAGCTGATCGCCCACGTCGCCGAGGAGACCGGGGGGGAGGTCGCGGAGGCCCTCCAGGAAGCCGTCGACGAGGTCGAGGACGAAGAGGACGAGCACCTCTACCACACGCAGGGTTGGTGCCGGGAGCTCTGGATCGAGTCGCTCGGCTTGCCCGCCGTGCTGCCCCCTCCCGAGGAGGAGAAGGAAGTCAAGACGGCGATCGGCGCGGCGCGCGCGCGCCACGCGCGGGAGGAGATGCTCCGCTAGGGCTAGGCTCCGCGCCGCCGGCGCAGAGCCCGCAGCGCTTCGATCAGCTCGCCGCCGTGGGCGAAGCGGTCTTCGCGGCGCTTCGCGAGACAGCGGCGCAGGAACGCGTCCTCGGCGTTACCGAGGCTCGGGTCGTGGTCCCAGACCGGGTCGGGCTCGCGGCGCTCGATCGCGTCGAAGATCGCGACGACGTTCCCGGAGCCGAACGGCTTCACGAACGTCAACAGCTCGTAGGCCGTGACTCCGAAGGAGAAGACGTCGGTGCGCGCGTCGAGGCTCTCGCCTCGCAGCTGCTCCGGGGACATGTAGGCCGCCGAGCCGAGCGTCTCGCCGTGCCGTGTCCAGGCCTGCGACTCTCCTTCCACGCGCCGCGCCAATCCGAAGTCCAGGATCTTGACCCCGCCGTCGGGCAGCAGGCGGATGTTCGAAGGCTTGATGTCGCGGTGGATGATCGAAAGCGCGTGCGCGGCGGCGAGGCCGCCGGCCACGGCCTCGAGGATCTCCAGCCGGCGCGCGACTGTCCCCGGCTCCCGCCGCGCGATCGCGCGGTCGAGGTCTTCCCCTTCGAGAAGCTCCGTCACCAGGAACAGCGTGCCGCGGTCCTCACCGACCTCCCACACACGCAGGATCGCCGGATGGTCCAGCCGCGCGGCGAGCTTGCCTTCCCGCTCGAAGCGCCCACGCGAGGCGGCATCGGTGGCCTCGCAGACCTTCAGCGCGACCTCTCCGCGCCGCGGATCCCGGGCGCGGTAGATCGATCCGAAGCTGCCTTCCCCGATGCGCCCGAGCGTCGTGTAGCCCCCGATCGAGCGCGTCTCGTCCGATGCCGGCGCCGACGACGCCGACGCTCCCGACGCGGGAGGCGCCACGGGGACCCGCGGCGTCTCGCGCCGTCCCGCGAGAAGCGCGCGCAGACCGAAGAAGACAGCGGCCGCGAGCGCGAGGTCGAGAAAGCCGCGCAGGTTCTCGCCGGTGACTCTGCCCGCCGCCCACACCAGCAAGAGCGCCGCCGCCGCGATCGCCTCGCCCCGGCGCCGCGTCGGGCTCATTCGCCGGAGATCCTGCGGTGCCGCCGCAGCAGATCGAGCACCCGCTCGTGCGGCAACCCGGGCACGACACGGCCGCGCGGGCCCGTCGTGGTCTTCCCGGCGAAGAGTGCGTTGATGACCGCCTCCTCCGTCGCCTCGACCGCCGCCGCGAAGAGCGGCGTCATCGCCTCGTTGGGAATCGCCTCGGCGCGGTAGACCCCGCGCGAGGCCCAGGCCCCGGGGTTTCCCGTCGAGAAGGCCAGGAAGAGATCGCCCGACGAGTTCGCCGCGATCGATCCCGTGCGCGCGATCCCGAGCGCGGCGCGCCGCGCCAGCCGACGGCACTGGTGCGGGAGCAGCGGGGCGTCGGTGGCGAGCACGACGATGACCGAGCCGGCCTCGCGCCTCCGCGGCGCCTCCCCTTCGATGGCGCGTCCGACAGGCACGCCGGCGATCGTCAGCTGTTCCCGAAGTCCGAAGTTGACCTGCGCGAGCGCGCCGACGAGCCGCGGTGCGCCGCCCGAAGACACCACCCGGGACGCGGTTCCGATGCCGCCCTTGAAACCGAAGCCGACCATGCCGGTGCCGCCGCCCACGCCGCCCTCCGCCAAGGCTCCCCCGCGCGCCGCGTCGAGCGCCGCGACGGCATGCTCCGCACGGATGTGGAAGCCGTCAATGTCCGACAGCCAGCCATCCCAGGTCTCGGCGACGACCGGCAGCGACCACCAGTCCTCCGCGGCCTCGGCACCGCGCCGCTCCAGCATCCAGGCAACCGCGGCGTCGCGCACGACGCCGACGCTGTGCGTGTTCGTGAGCAGCACCGGACCCTCGAGGAAGCCCGACTCTTCGATCCAGTGCGTGCCGGTCATCTCGCCGTTGCCGTTGAGAGAGAACACGCCCGCGAACACGGGATCGTCGACGGCGCGGCCGCGCGGCAGGAGCGCCGTCACGCCCGTGCGCACGACGGGCTCGCGGCCCTCCTCGGAGAGCACGGTCGCGTGTCCCACCTCGACGCCGGCGACGTCGGTCACGGCGTCGAGCGATCCGGGGACACCGTCGAAGGGGACGCCGAGCTCTCGCGCGCGCGGCATGCCGCCGATCCTATCGGAGCCCAATAGAATGCCGCCGTGGCCTCGGAGCAGGTTCCCCGTGCGCGACCGCGCGACGACGATCTCGAGCTGTCGGTCGAGCAGATGCGGCGTCTGCTCGACGGCGCGGCGGTGCGCACGATCGCCCACATCGAGTCGCTCTCCCGCCAGCCGTCGTGGGCGACGGAAGGCGGCGACGAGCTCGCCCGCTCCCTGCGCGAGCCGCTGCCCGAGGAGGGACGACCCGCCGAGGAGCTGCTGGACCTCGTCTTCGAGAAAGTGATCCCGGCGAGCCTCAACACCGCCGCTCCGGGCTATCTCGCCTACATCCCCGCGGGCGGCCTCTTCCAGTCCGCCGTCGCGGACTTCGTGGCGCAGGCGACGAACCGCTACGCGGGCGTGTTCTCGGTCGCTCCCGGCCTCGTCGCGCTCGAGGCGAACGTCCTGCGCTGGTTCTGCGAGATCGTCGGCTACCCGCGCGAGGCGCAGGGCATCCTGACCACCGGCGGATCGCTCTCGAACTTCTCCGCGCTCGTCACGGCCCGGCGCGAGCGTCTGCCCGAGAACTTCCTGGACGGCACGATCTACACCTCGGATCAGACGCATCACTCCGTCGAGAAGGCCGCGATGCTCGCCGGCTTCCCCCACGGAAGCGTCCGCGTGATCCCCTCCGACGAGACCTTCCGCATCCGGGTAGCCGATGTGGAGGCGGCGATCGCGGAGGATCGGCGCGCGGGAAAGACCCCGTTTCTGATCTCGGCCAACGCGGGCACGACGAACACGGGCGCCGTGGACGATCTGCCGCGGCTCGCCGACCTCGCAGCGCGCGAGAAGCTCTGGCTCCACGTCGACGGCGCCTACGGCGGCTTCTTTACCCTCACCGCGGAGGGGAAGAAGACCCTGACGGGCATCGAGCGGGCGGACTCGATCGTGCTCGATCCCCACAAGAGCCTCTTTCTCCCTTACGGCACCGGGTGCCTGCTCGTGCGCGACGGACCGGCGCTCAAGCGCGCCCACGCGCTCACCGCGGTCTACCTGCCGTCGATGCAGGAAGACCCGGAACAGCCGGACTTCAACCTGCTCTCCCCCGAGCTGTCGCGCGAATGGCGCGGCCTGCGGGTCTGGCTCCCGATCAAGATGCACGGCATCGGCGCGTTTCGCCGGGCGCTGGAGGAGAAGCTCGCGCTCGCCCGCGCGGCCGCCGACGCCCTGCGCGCGATGCCCGGCATCGAGATCGTCGCCGAGCCGCAGCTCTCGCTCGTGGCCTTTCGGGCGGTACGCCGCGGAGAAGACGATGAGGCCGCCAACGCCGCGAACAAGGCGCTGCTGGACCGCATCAACGCGCGCAAGCGCGTCTACCTGACGGGCACGCGCCTCGGGAGCCGCTTCGTGCTGCGGCTGTGCGTGCTCTCCTTCCGAACGCACGCGGAGGCGATCCGAATGGCGCTCGAGGACATCCGCGCCTCGTTGGAGGAGGCGAGATGACGGCGCGCCGCGTCGCACTCGTGACCGGCGGGACCCGGGGGATCGGCGAGGCGATCGTGCGCCGCCTCGCCGGGGACGGCTTCGCGGTGGTCCTGACCGGGCGCACGCAGGAATCCGCCGACCGGGCCGTCGCGAGGCTGCGCGCCGACGGCCTGGAGGTCCGTGGCATCGGCGCGGACGCGCGGCGCGAGGCCGATGTGAAGGCGGCGATCTCCTTCGTCGAGAAGGAGCTTTCGCGCCTCGATGTCCTCGTCAACAACGCGGGCATCGGCGGCTTCGATCGGGTCGACCGTCTCGCCTCCGAGACGTTCGAGGAGGTCCTGCAGACCAACCTCTTCGGTGTCTTCTACGCAATCCGACACGCGGTGCCTCTGATGAAGGCCTCGGGCGGAGGCATCGTCGTCAACATCGGCTCGCTCGCGTCGGTCAACGCCTTCGCGGGGGGCGCCGCCTACAACGCCTCCAAGTTCGGCCTGCTGGGCCTCTCCGACGCGGCGATGCTGGACCTGCGCCACGAGGGAATTCGCGTGGCGATCGTGCTGCCCGGCTCCGTCGCGACGGAGTTCATGCACTCGGGAGGGAGGCCGTCGAGCTCCTGGATGCTCACGCCCGACGACGTCGCCGAAGCCGTCGCGGACCTCGTGCGCTTTCCGGATCGTGCGATCGCCTCGCGCATCGACCTGCGGCCCAGCCGTCCGCCGCAGAAGTAGCCACACCCCGACGTGCCTGCCTCCGGCTTCTGGACCGTCTTCCGCGAGCGTGCGGCGTTCGTGATCGGCTTCGCGGCGGGAGGCATCTGGTTCGTCCTGGTCGCCGCCGTGAGCCTCATCGCGCTCCCGCTCGCTCCGAAGAAGGGGCGTCCGGGCGTGGTCCTCTACGCGCGCCTGGCGTGCGGCACCATCTGCCGGGTCATGGGCTGGAAGATCGAGGTCGACCACACGGAGCGCTTCTATGCGAACCGGCCGTGCGTCTTCGTCTGCAACCATCAGAGCATCATGGACGTGCTCGTGCTCGGAGCGATCGTCCCGAGGGGCACGGTCGCGGTCGCCAAGAAGGAGATCCTGAAGGTCCCCTTCTTCGGCTGGTTCTTCCGCGCCTCGGGCAACCTCACGATCGACCGCGGCAACACCGCCGACGCGCGGGAGATGCTGCGGCGCGCGGCGACGCGCCTGCGCGAGGAGCAGATCAACGTCTGGTTCATGCCCGAGGGGCACCGAAGCAAGGGATCGACGCAGCTTCTGCCCTTCAAGACCGGGGCCTTCCGGCTCGCGGTGACCGCCGGCGTGCCGATCGTGCCGGTCGTGGCCGCGCCGCTGACGAAGATCGTGGACACCGGCGCACTGAGGACGCGGCCCGGCCGCCTGGAGATCCGCGTGCTGGACGCGATCGATACCGCCGGCTTGAGCGAGGACGAGGCGGTCGCGCTCGCGTCGAAGGTGCGGGAACGGATGCAGGAGGCCTTCAACGCGCTGGCGCGCGAGGGTTCCTCCTAGGCCGGGTCCTTCTCGAACGCGAGCCCCTCGACGACGGTGACGTTCGGAAGCCTGGAGAGGACCTCGGGCGCGACGCGCACCTTCATCGACCGGCTCCCCCCGCCCAGCACGACGTCCGGAGCGCGCATCACGCGCGCGTCGACGAACACCGGAAGCTCCGCCGGCAGGGAGAAGGGCGTTACGCCGCCGACCATCATGCCGGTCGCCGCGATCGTCTCCTCCGCGGTGGCGAAGGAGAGTCGCCGCACTTCCAGCAGCTCGGTCATCTTCTTGTTGACGTCCAGCCGCGTCGTGGCAAGCACGATCCCGACGCCGTAGCGCTTCGGGTCCTTCTTGGAGGCGACCAGGATCGTGTTCGCCGAGCGGTCGGGCGGCACGCCATAGCGTTCGCAGAAGGCGGCCGTGTCGGCGAAGTCCGGATCGCAGGGCATCGCCTCGTACGCGACGCCCATCGCCTCCAGGGCGGCGCGCACCGCGGCCTCGATCTGCTCCGGCGCCGACATCCCCATGAAGGTACAACAGGCGAACCGCCCGGCGCCCGGAGGGCATACTTGCGACCATGGCGTCGGTCGTCTCGGTCAACGTGGCGGAGCGCGGACGGACCCTCGACATCGGCGGACACGAGGTCCCGACGGGGATCTTCAAGCGGCCGGTCGACGGTTCCGTCCAGATCCTTCGGCTGGGACTCGCGGAGGACTTCCAGGCGGACCTGGCCGTGCACGGCGGCGAGGCGAAGGCCGTCTACTTCTATCCCCGCGAGCACTACGACTACTGGCGCGACGCGCACGGGCTCGCGCCCCCCGCCTTCGGATTCTTCGGAGAAAACCTGACCATCGAGGGCCTTCTCGAAGCGGAGGTTTCTCCCGGCGACCGGCTTGCGACGGGGACCGCCGAGCTCGAGGTCACGACACCTCGTGCGCCCTGCGCGAAGCTCGGCGCGCGCGTGGGATCGCCGCGGTTCGTGAGGACCTTTTTCGAGGCCGGCCGGCCCGGCTTCTACGCGCGGGTGCTGCGGGAAGGAGCCGTTCGCGCGGGGGATGCCGTCGAGCGGGTCTCCGGCCCGCCCGGCCGGCCGTCGATCGCCGAGATCTTCGGACGCCGGGCGGGTCGCTGACGGGGACGCCCTAGGCGGTCTTGCGGGCCATCGAGTTCTTGATGAGCCCGACGATGATCGTCAGAACCAGACCTCCCAGCCCGCCCCCTCCGATGTTCGCGAGCCAGTTGCCGCCGTCGGCCGTCGCGGCGGTGGCGGCTCCCGTCATCATGGCGCCGAGCTGACCCCCCAACAATCCGCCGATGAGGCCCACGATCGAGTTCCCCGCGGTGCCCATGCTGGCGTTCTTCGCGGCGGCCCCGCCGATGTTTCCGCCGACGGCGCCGCTGACCGCCTGGACGAGAAGGCTGACGAAGTCCATGACTTCCTCCTGTCGCTCGAAGCGTCGGAAGTGGCGCTCCGAATCTCCTGGGGGGGAACCTGCGGAGATCCTATGCCGGCTCGCGGGCAACCACCGTTCCCCTTCGGGCATTTCGGGCCGTCCTCGGGGACAGGGATAGAGTGCTCTTCACACGGGCCGAGCGGGAGGCAACGATGGCGCGCAGGACGGCGGTGCTCTTCGCGGTGATCCTCGGCGTGGCCGCATCACCGGCTGCGGCCCAGCTCACGCTCTACGAGGACATCGACTTCGACGGTCGGTCGATCCGCCTGACCGGCAACACGCCGGACCTGCGAGCCGTGAAGTTCAATGACCTGGCGAGCTCCGCGCGGCTGGACAGCCGCTGCAGCGCGGTGCTGTACACCGACACCAACTATCGCGGCGCGAGCTGGGCGATGCCGGCGGGCTCGGAATGGTCCGACTTCCGCAGCGTCGGCCGGCTCAACGACGGCGCCTCCTCGGTCCAGGTCGAGTGCGGTGGCTTCGGCGGCGGGGGCGGCGCACGTGGTGTGACGCTCTTCGTGGATGAGAACTACCGCGGGGCTTCCGAGACCTTCTCCTCGAACGTCTCGCGATTGAGCGGCTCCCGTCTGGGCGACGACAGCGCCAGCTCCCTGCGGGTCTCCCCCGGCTGTCGCGCGCGGATCTTTTCCGAGGACCATTTCCGCGGATCCTCGATGGAGGTCAACGGCGACTTGCAGAGCTTCCGCTACATGCCGGTCGGCAACGACGACGCCTCCTCGATCCAGGTCGACTGCGGCACATCGGGAGGGGGAGGCGGCGGCGGAGGCGGCGGCGGGACCCCTTCGGGCGCCGTCACCCTCTACCGGGATCGCCACTTCGGCGGTTCGTCCCAGAGCTTCCGAATCGACACCGCGTCCCTGTCGGGATCGCAGATCGGCAACGACGGCGCGAGCTCACTGCGCGTCGCGCCGGGCTGCCGGGCGAGGGTCTTCGTGGACAGCGAGTACCGCGGCAAGTACCAGGACTTCTCCGGAGACGTGCCGGATCTGGGCGCGACGACGGTCGGCAACGACGCGATCTCCTCGCTGCGGGTCGAGTGCGGGGGCGGTGGATGGGGCGGCGGCGGCGGGTCCGATCGCGGCATCACGCTGTACCACGACACGGGATTCCGCGGAGGCCGCCAGAAGTTCACCTCCGATGTCTCCGACATGCGCGGCAACAGCATCGGCCACGACGCGGCGGCCTCTTTGAAGCTCGATCCCGGATGTACCGCGATCCTCTACACCGACAAGGACTATCGCGGCCGCTCGGCGCGGGTCGTGGACGACGTCGCCGATCTCGCGGCGTCGCCGATCGGACGCGACTCGCTCTCCTCGTTTCGGCTGGAGTGCTCGGGAGGCTGGGGCGGCGGCGGAGGCTGGGGCGGCGGCGGTCCCCGCCGGGCCGTGCGCATTTTCCGCGAGAGCGGATACCGAGGCTTCGTCGGCGAGTATTCCGACGACGTGCCGGCGCTGAACGAAGAGGTGGGATCGGTGGACCTGGATCCCGGTTGCCAGCTCTCCTTCTACGAGCGGCCGAACTTCCAGGGGCGCTCCTACTCCGTTTCCGGCGACCGCACGAACCTGGGAATCTCCAACGCCGGCTCGGTGCGGATCAACTGCGGGTACTGACCGTACTGCCTGCGCGCCCGCGACTTGCGCGGACGCGCCAATTGGCCCTTCTGGCCGGGGCTCTCGCGGAGTAGAGTGGATCTCGTGGGCGGAGGCGCCGCCCCCCCGAATTGACGGAGGTGAGGACATGGCGGTGGCCAGACCGCTCCCCCGGTTCGCGTTCTTCGGCGGGAAGATCGTCCCCTACGCCGAGGCCAAGGTGGGGGTGCTGACCCACGCACTCAACTACGGCACCGGCGTCTTCGGCGGCGTGCGCGGCTATTGGAACGCCGAGGAGCAGGAGCTCTACGTGTTTCGACCCCTCGAGCATTTCCGCCGCTTCCTCGAGTCGGCGCGGCTGCTCGGCATGGAGCTCCCCTACACCGAAGACGACCTCGTGACGGTTCTGCTCGACCTGTTGCGGCACGAAAACCTCCGCACCGACGCCTACATCCGCCCGCTCGCGTACCTCTCCGACGAGCGCATCGGCGTTCGCCTGCACGATCTGACCCCGGCGATCTCGATGGTCGCGATGCCCTACGGCTCCTACCTGAAGGACGAGGAGGGCGTGCACGCGCACATCTCCTCCTGGCGCCGCGTCGGCGACAACTCGATTCCGGCGCGCGGCAAGATCGTCGGCTCCTACGTCAACTCCGCCTTCGCCAAGACCGATGCGGCGCGCGCGGGCTTCGACGAGGCGATCGTCCTGAACGAGGACGGCCACATCTGCGAGGGCTCCGCGGAGAACATCTTCCTGCTGCGCCGCGGACAGCTGATCACGCCGCCCGTGACCGACAACATCCTCGAGGGCATCACCCGCCGCACCGTCATGGAGCTGCTCCGCAACGCGATGGGGCGTGAGGTCATCGAGCGGTCGATCGATCGCACGGAGATCTACGTCGCCGAGGAAGCGTTCTTCTGCGGCACCGGCGTTCAGATCGCCGCGATCACCCGCGTGGACCACCGCCCGATCGGCACCGGCAAGATGGGACCGCTCGTCGGCGAGCTGCGCCCGCTGTACTTCGACGTCGTGCGCGGCAAGCGCCCCGAGTACCGCCGCTGGGTCACGCCCGTCTACGCGGGCGCGAAGACCGCGGCCGCCGCCGGCTAGCGCTCGGCTCTCGGGGGGAGAGGCCGCTCGAGCGCTCGCCCCTCGCTCGCCAGCGTCGCCGCGAACCCGCCCGGCAGGGCTCCGAAGGGGATCGCCGGCGCGGTGAGGGATGCCACGCTCGGCGCGTTGCCCCGGAAGAACCCCACGATCACGCGCGCCGCTTCGCGCGGCAGGAGCCCCAGCGAGTCGTGCGTCTCCCCGGAGACCAGCAGATGGCGGCCCTGGGGGAATCCCGACAGGACCTCTTCGGCGTTGGCGGGCGGCGTGTTGCCGTCGAGCGTTCCCGAGACGAAGAGCACGGGGAGCGGCGAGCGCACCGGCGCGCGGTACTCCTCGCCGAGATCCGGAACGGGCCATAGCTCGCAGAGCTGGGGAAACGGGAAATCGATCAGATCCGACAGCAGGGCTCCCTCCGCCTCGCGGGCGTAACGGGCGCGCCGCTGCTCCGACGCGCCGGCGGCGCAGCCCATCGTGAAGACGAGGGCCGAGGGCCCTCCACCGCGCCGGCTGGCGAGCGTCGTTCGTGCCAGCACGCGGTAGTCCCCTCCGGCCATCGCCGCGTAGAGCGCCGGAAGCCGGGCGAGATCCTCGCGGGAGTTGAGCATGTTGCGCGTCAGCCCCTCGAGATCGAAGCGCCCGACCGTCACCTCGACCGGCGGCTTGTCGCCTCCCTCCAGCCGGACGCGCTCCGGGTGCCGCTCCAGACGCTCGAGGACCTCGCGCATCCGCTCCCGCAGGTCGGGAACGCGGTCGGCGAGGCGGGCATCCGCGCGGATCTCCCGCGAGACCGCGTCCAGGTGGCGCTCGACGTCGCCGGGCAGCTTCCAGACGTGGTCCGGCCCCTGCGTGCCGAGAAGGACCGCGCGATCGATCGAGTCGCCGTAGTGGCGAATCGTGGCCAGCGCCAGGTGCGTTCCGTAGCTCGCCGCGAGCAGGCGGATCTTGCGAGCGCCCAACGCGCGGCGCAGATCGTCGATGTCCGCGGCGCTCTCCTCCGTATTGTAGGCGGCGAGCTCGACGCCCTGCCGGATCCAGTGCGCGACGCAGGCTTTGGAGAGCTGCCCCAGCGCCCCGAGCACTTCCTCGCGCCGGACGGCACGATCGATCGGAAGCGCCAGGCGGCCCGGGCAGTCGAGCCTCGGGGTGGAGAGCCCGGCGCCGCGCTGGTCGAGCGCGATGACGTCGCCCTGCTCGCGCAACGCGACGAAGAGCGGGAAGAGGTTCCCCGAGGCGTCCGCGATGCCCGAGCCGCCGGGACCACCCGCGAGCCAGACGAGCGGCGGGCCATCGCCGTGCCCGCGGAAGCGGAGAAACGCGAGCGTCACGAGGTTCGTGCCGCCGCCGCGGCGATTCTCCGGAACCGTGAGCCGCCCGAAGTCCACGCGGACCGTCGTGCCGTCCGGAGCCCGCAGCACGTGCGGCTCGATCGTCAGCAGCCCCGCCGGCCGCAGCGCCACGACCTCCGACGCACTCGCGGCGGCGATCACCGCGAGGCTCGCGACGACGATCGTGATGCCCGCTCTCGGGATCGCCAACGCCGGCCTCCTGTTGGCCGGGTACGTGCATTGGGGGAAGCGGTTGCCCGGTTTGTGACGGGCGACCGGAAAGCGCGTGTGAGCAGGGGGAAGAAGGGGATCACGTGAACGACGAGTCCGCGGAGGAGGCCGGCCTCGGGAGTAGAATTGATCCAACCTCGGCGGCGAGCTCCCAGCGTCCGGCCGCACCTTCCGGGCCGATCCGACGAATACGCGCCGCCCTGGGAGGGCGTAC
>DATBIJ010000250.1:0-7662 GCA_036557025.1 Thermoanaerobaculia bacterium
CGCGGACCGCCCAGGGCGGGCCGCTCGCCGTTCCCACGGTCCGGCCGTCGAGCTCGAACGCCACGGCGGCCACCGAGGGGCCCACCAGCACCCCCACGCTCGAGCTCCCCGCGACCAGTCCCAGGAACAGGGTCGCGAACGTGATCACGGAAAGAATGGTAGCCGCGCCGGGGCCGAGAGTGGTTAGCTCTCGTCGCCAACCCAATTCGGAGGGCCGCCGACATGGCCAGGACCCCTTTGTTTCGAGTGATTCGGCGCTCTTTTCGGATCGCGCGGGCGTCCCTGCACTCCCCCGTGACGCCCGACGAGTTCATCGAGCAGAAACTCGAGCGATCCGTTCGTCCCTGGACGCGGCGCGAGATCCTCGCCGCCGCGGGCATCGGCGCGGCGGCGGCCTTCACGCGCTGCGCCTCCTCCCCCTCCGGATCCGCTAAGAAGAAGGTCGACGAGCCGGTCCTGATCTTCGGCGCCGGATCCGCCGGCCTGACCGCCGCATACCGGCTGCGCACGGCGGGAGTCCCGGTCCGCGTCTTCGAAGCCTCCGAGCGCACGGGAGGCCGGATCCTCTCGCTTCGGGACTTCTTCCCCGACGGGCAGTTCTGCGAGCTGGGCGGCGAGCTCATCGACACCAACCACGAATCGATCCGCGCCCTCGCGACCGAGCTGGGCCTCGAGCTGGACGATCTGGAGTCGGACGATCCGGCGCTCGCGCGCGAGCTCTTCCATTTCGGCGGCAAGCGGCGCAAGGACGCCGAGGTCGTTGCGGCGTTCCGCCCCGTCGCCGCGAAGGTCGAGGCCGCGCTCGCGACGCTCGGCGAGGACGTGACCTACCGCGACACGGGCGGCGGCGAGGCACTGGACAATCAGTCGATCGAGCAGTGGCTCTCCTCGGCGGGCGTGACGGGCTGGTTCAAAGACCTGCTGGACGTCGGCTACACGACGGAGTACGGCCTGCCCATCGGCGAGCAGTCGGCGCTGAACTTTTTGTGGATGATCGAGCCGACCGCGCCTCCCTTCAAGATCTACGGCGACTCCGACGAGCGTTACAGAATCCGCGGCGGCAACGACCTGCTGATGTCCGTCCTGACGAACCAGGTCGCGAGCTCGCTCCAGAACGGCGCGCTGCTGGAGTCCGTGCGCCTCGCTCCGGACGGGCGGATCCTCTGCTCGGTCGCCAGCAAGACCGAGGGCAACATCGAGCTCTCCGCGCGTCACGTGATCCTGGCCATCCCGTTCACGACGCTCCGCGACGTGCGGATCGATGTCGAGCTCTCGCCCGCGAAGCGAAAGGCGATCGCGGAGCTGGGCTACGGCACCAACGCGAAGCTCATGGCCGGCTTCTCCAAGCGCATCTGGCGCGAGGGCGCCAAATCCAACGGCAGCGTGCTGACGGACAAGCCCTTCCAGCTCACCTGGGAGACGAGCCGGCTCCAGAAGGGCGCCTCCGGCATCCTCACGAACTTCACCGGCGGCGCGGCGGGCATGAAGATGGGAGAGACGCGGCCCGAGCGGCAGGCCGCGGAGCTCGCGAAATCACTCGACGGGATCTTCCCGGGAGCGAGCGCGGCGCGCGGCGGCAAGCAGGCCGGTTTCCACTGGCCGTCCTACCGATGGACCCGCGGAAGCTACTCCTGCTACAAGCCCGGCCAGTGGACCGCGTTTCGGGGCGCCGAGATCGAGCGCGCCGGCGGCCTGCACTTCGCCGGCGAGCACTGCTCGCTCGACTTCCAGGGCTTCATGGAGGGAGGCGTGTCGACCGGCGAGGCGGCCGCGGCGGAGATCCTCGCCGATCTGGGGATCGCGCGGCCGAAGGAGCGGGCGGCCTAACCCCGCTTCTTCACCGCGTGGAGCTTGGTGACCTTCGCCCCGCCGGCGGCCGCGGCGACGCGCTTCTTGGGCTTCTCGGTCATCTTGCGGATCCAGTCCGCGAAGCCCGCGGAGGAGCCGTCGACGCGGTAGGCGAGCACTTCCGGCAGCTCGTAGGTGTTGAGCTTGTGGATCGTGTCGCGCACCAGCTCGAAGTTGCCCGCGCGCGTCTTGATGATCAGCAGGTACTCGTCGTCGTCGAACACCTGCCCCTTCCAGCGGTAGACGGAGTGGACGTTGGGCAGGAGGTTGACGCACGCCGCGGCGCGGTGGCGCACCAGACCGTGGGCGATGTCGAGAGCCTGCTGTTCCGTTCCCGCCGAGGTCACGACGACGAGCAGGTCCTCTTTGCGCACGCGCGGATTCCACTCCCCGGCTCTCGCGATGTCAAGGAATACCGCCGCGGGGCGCGTGTTACCATCTCGCTCCGCTCTTTGAGAGCGCACGTTCTCGACTCGTGGGGGCGAATCGGCTTCGACGGGGACGATTGCGCGCGACGCTGCATGCCGAGGTTCACCAGGCTCGTAAAAAAGGGTGAAAAACAGTAGCTGCGAACAACAGCAACTTCGCTCTGGCTGCCTAAATAAAGTAGCCACGTCCTCCGAGTAGCGCACCCGCCGCGCCTCGTAGGGTGTCGCGAAATGCGGGTGTAGCCGCTCCGGATCCCCGGACGGAGCGGTGAAACGAATTCGGGGTTGTCCTTCCGCCGTTTTGCCTCTTCTCGAGGCGGCGGGACGAAAACCAAGAAGAGGCTGAGCATGGAGTGGCTTCGCCCGTGACGCTTCCGGACGCGGGTTCAACTCCCGCCGCCTCCACCATCTCTTCCAAAACGAACGCCGGCCCGAGGGCCGGCGTTTTTCTTGGACCGCGGATCTCGGGACGATTGGCGATCAGTACACCGGGTTCTCGACGATGCCGGAGGAGGGCTTCTTGCAGTCCTTGGCCTTCCGTTGGACGCACAGCAGGTACCGGATGTGGTCCGAATAGAAGGTCAGGATGTTCTCGACGTCGCCCCAATCGCTGACGGTCGCTTCGCCGAGCTGGTTGCCGCCGACGCGACGGTCGGCCCAGGCCGCGAGAAGCTCCTGGGACTCGGAATCCTTGACCATGCCTTCGATCGAGGCTTCGCCCGCGAACGCCGGCTTGCCGGTGGCAAAGGTCCAGAGCGCGTCCGCGTAACCGGCGAAGGGCGCGACCGTCTTGACGACCTTCAGCGTCGCGGTTGCCGGCTTCCCGTTGATGATCGCGAGCTGCAAGCGCATCGCGCCGGGGGCCGGCTCCTCGACGATGGCGTAGTCCTTCGAGAGCTTCTCTTTGAGCGTCGCGTGGAACGAGTTGACGAGCTCCTGGTAGTCGGCGAGCTCCGCCGCAGCGAGGTTCGAGTTCTCCACTCCCCAGAGCGTGACGGGATCGAGAACGATCTTGTCGTACGACTTCCAGTCGGTCTTGCCGTTCTTGTAGACGAGAAGGGCCTCGTCCTTGGACCCCTTCTTCAAGAGCGTCGCCGAGTCCCCGAGGAACCCGCTGGGCGTCACCTTCCTCGCGCGGCTGGACGACACGCAACCGCCGAGCACGAGCAGGGCCGCGATCGCGAGGGTCAAGCGAGAAAACCTCATATCCCCTTCCTTCCTGGAGTTTCGTCGCATCCTAGCCGTTTCCCGGATCTCGGTCTCCCGGTTTACAGCCGGGCCGCGAAATCGGGATGATCCGAGCCTCGAAGCGCCGGAGGTGCCCGATGCCCAAATACCGCGACGCCCTGCCCCAGCTCTCCCCCGCCCTCTTCCTCGCCGACGGAGGGATCGAGACCTCCTTGATCTTCCTCGACGGACTGGAGTTGCCCGACTTCGCGGCCTTCACACAGCTCGCGAGCGAGAAGGGCCGTGAGGCGCTGCGCCGCTACTTCCGCGGCTACGCGGAGATCGCAAAGAGGTACGGGACCGGACTGATCCTGGAGAGCGCGACCTGGAGGGCGAGCCGGGACTGGGCGGCGCGGCGGGGCTATTCGCGGGAGCGGCTGGCCGACGCCAACCGCGAGTCGATCGCCATGCTCGAGGAGGTGCGGCGGCAGTTCGAGTCGCCGGATCGACCGATCGTTCTCTCCGGATGCGTCGGGCCGCGCGGGGACGGCTACGTCCCCGGGCGCGCGATGTCGGCCGAGGAGGCGGCCGCGTACCACGCCGAGCAGATCGAAACCTTCGCCGGGACCGAGGCGGACCTGATCACCGCGATCACGATGACCTCCGCGCCCGAGGCCGAGGGTGTCGCGCGGGCGGCGCAGCGATCCGGGATGCCGGTCGTGCTGGCGTTCACGGTCGAGACGGACGGGAACCTGCCCACGGGACAGCCGCTCGCCGAGGCGATCGCGCAGGTCGACGCCGCGACCCACTCCTATCCGAGTTACTACATGATCAACTGCGCGCACCCCTCGCATTTCGCCGGCGTCATCGCGGCAGACAGCTCCTCATTGCGGCGCGTGCGCGGCCTGCGGGCGAACGCTTCCGCCAAGAGCCACGCCGAGCTCAACGAGTCCACCGAGCTGGACATCGGCAATCCCGCGGAGCTGGCGTCGCTCTACGCCGACTTCGCCCGTGCTCTGCCGGGCTTGAACGTCATGGGCGGCTGCTGCGGCACCGACCACCGGCACATCGAGGGGATCGCCGCGACGTGCGCTCCCCTCTTCCGCGCTCCCGGACGCGCGAAGGCCTAGCTCGTCGCGCCGAGCCGCTTCAGGATGCCGTTGATGCGCTTCTTGTTGTCCTCGTCGGCGACCATCGAGAGCGCCTTCTTGTAGTTGTCGGCCGCGAGCTTCTTGTCACCCTTGATGTCGTAGGCCTCTCCGAGGCTGTCGTAGGTGTTCCAGGACGTCGGGTGATCCTTGACGTTCTTCTGAAACATCTTGATCGCCTCGTCGGTCTTCTTCTGCCCGAGGAGCTGATAACCGTAGGCGTTGATGTCCGCCTCGGTCGCGATCCCCATCGACTTCGTGCGCAAGGCCGCGGCCATCGCGGCGTCGCCCTTCTTCTCCGCGAGGCCCGCGCGCGTCTGCAGGTTCGTGAAGTTCTCGTTCATCTGGATCGAGCGGTCGGCCCAGGCGATCGCTTCGTCGAGGTTCACGCCGTTCTGGAGGCAGTAGTTCGCCGCGGTGTTCCACCCCTGCCAGTTGAACCGCGAGAGGCCCCGCAGCTCTCCCCGCAGGTGATCCACGACGACCGCCGGCGTGTCGACCTCGACCTTGATGGGGACCGCGAGCTTCTCCCAGCGCAGAACCATCGCGACCGACTTGTCGGTCGGATCGTCGAGGGTGTAGAGGAGGCGCTCCTGGAAGGCCGACTCCACCGGCGTCACCGTGACGCGGGCCGCGTCCTCCTTCTCGTCGTAGCTGAAGCTTCCCCAGGCCGTGGACATGTTGCTGAAGATGACGGTCCACGCCGCCTTCGTCGGAATCATGTGCAGCCCGTACGTGCCCGCGGCCAGGGGGCGCCCTTCGACGGTGACCGGGGAGCTGAAGCTCACGGTGGTGTTCTCGTTGGCGCCCGCGCGCCAGACCTGGTCATAGGGAACCAGATCCCCCCAGACGGCGCGCTTGTTCACGGCGGGCCGGTGGTAGGAGATCGTGATGTCGGTCAGCCCGATGCGCTGGGTGACCGTCGCCTCCGGGCTGGCCTGGGGAAGCGTCAGGGGCGGAGTCTGGGCGAGGGCGGCCGCGGGGAGCAGGGCCACGACGATAAGAAGGGAAAGCCGGGAGAGGGCGGATCCTTTCATGGCAACCTCCAAACAGAATCGATCGGACAGATTCTGGCTCTCATACGGGCCCGCCGTCCGCGGGGTTTCGACAGCCCTTCTCCCACAGCGTTCGTCCCTTCGAATATAGTCCCGGGCACCCTTGATCAACACCAAGCTCTCCAACCGCTATGAGCTCGTCAGCGAGCTCGGCCGTGGCGGCATGGGCGTTGTCTACAGGGCCCGCGACCCGCTGCTCTCCCGCGAGGTCGCCGTCAAGCTGATCTCCTCGACCGATCTCGCTCCCGAAATCGAAGGGCGTTTCCAGCGCGAAGCCCAGATCGTCGCCCAGATGGACCATCCCGCGATCGTTCCCATCCACGATCTCGGGCGGCACGAGGGCTCCCTCTTCTTCGTCATGCCGCTGGTGGGGGGCACGACGCTGCTGCGCCTGATCCGGGAGCAGTCCCTGCGGCTGGGCGACGTCGTCGACGTCGGCATCCAGGTCGCCGATGCGCTCGAATACAGCCATTCGCGCGGCGTCGTGCACCGCGACATCAAGCCGGCCAACATCATGGTCACGCGCGAAGAGGGCTCTTCCGTCCGTGTCCGGGTCATGGACTTCGGTCTCGCGCACGCGGTCTCCGACTCGCGTTTGACGAAGACGGGGACCCTGATCGGCACGGTCGCCTACCTCTCCCCGGAGCAGGTCGGCTCCCGAGACTTCGACGCCCGCTCCGACATCTACTCCCTCGGGTCGGTGCTTTACGAATGCCTCGTCGGCGATCCGCCGTTCACCGGCGAGATCCAGTCCATCCTTTACCGCATCGTTCACGAGATCCCGCAGCCGCCGCGGGCCCTCGGCGCCGAGATCCGGGAAGAGCTCCAGGACATCATCCTGCGCTGCCTCGAGAAGGACCCCAACAAGCGTCCGCAGAAGGCCGGGCAGGTGTCCGAGGCCCTGCGGCGCCACAAGGCGAGCCTCGCGACCGAGGAGTTCCGGATGTCGGTCGTCGTAAGCCCCAGCCGGATGATCCAGAGGCCCGCGGTCTCCGCGTTCATCGGCCGCGAGAAGGAGTTCGCCGAGCTGCAGCGCCGGTTGAACGCCGCGATCACCGGCGACTGCCAGTTCGCCGTGGTCGCCGGCGAGCCGGGCATCGGGAAGACCCGCCTGCTCGAGGAGTTGAAGAACCTCTGCCTGGCGCGAAAGATCCGCGTCCTCTACGGCCGCTTCGTCGAACAGAGCGGCTCCTTCTCCTATCAGGGCTTCTGCGAGCTGATCCAGGACCACTTCCGGTCCCGGGACCCGGCCTCCTCCTCCGGCGAGCGCCCGGATTTCTCCGACCTGGCGGCGGAGCTGATCGCTCTGTTCCCGCAGCTCTCCGAGATCCCGGAGCTGCGCGCCGCCCTCTCCGGGGAAACGCGCGCGGCGGCCGCCGGCGAGGAGAAGAAGCCCGAGGACCGCATTCAGATCTTCGAGCTGCTGGCGCGCACTCTCACACGCATCGCCGCCGGCAAGCCGCTGGTCCTGATCCTCGAGAACCTCCATGGCGCCGAGATCTCGATCGAGGCTCTGCAGTACGTCGTTCGAAGGCTGGGCCCCACGCCCACCCTGATCGTCGGCAGCTATCGCCCGGCGGAGACCGACAAGCGGCATCCCCTGACGCGCCTGCTCGACTCCTTCGCGGACGATCCACGCTTCGTCCAGATGACCCTCGGGCCCTTCTCCCCCTCCGAGCATCGTTCGCTGGTCGCCTCGCTCGTCGGCGCTCCGAAAATCGCCGACGAGGTCGCCCGCAGGCTCCACGACGCGACGGAGGGCAATCCCTTCTTCACGAAGGAGCTCGTCCGCTCGCTCGTCGAGTCGGGAGGAATCTCCCGCGACGACACCGGGGCCTGGAGTTTTTCCAAGGAGGCCGAGATCTCGGCGGATGCCCTGCCCGCCACGATCCAGCAGGCGGTCGAGAAGCGGATCGAGCGCCTGCCCGAGGATCTCCGCGATCTGCTGTCGATCGCCTCCGTGCTCGGCAAGACCTTCGACGCGAAGGATCTCGCGACCCTCGCCGAGGACGCGAA
>DATBIJ010000251.1:0-12302 GCA_036557025.1 Thermoanaerobaculia bacterium
ATTGGCGAGAACGTTCCCGCCGCGGGCGGGAGACGTTTCGCCCTCTCGCGCTCGCATTCGCGAGTCCGCTCGATTCCCCATTCCCGATTCCCGATTCCCGATTCCGATTCCCGCGCCGGGCGCGCTACCTCGCATACTCGACCGCCCTCGTTTCCCGTATCACGGTCACCTTGATCTGCCCCGGATACTGCAGCTCGGCCTCGATCTTGCGCGCGACGTCGCGCGAGAGCCAGAGCGCCTCGTCGTCGGTGACCTTGCCGGCCTCGACGATGATCCGCAGCTCACGTCCCGCCTGGATCGCGAAGGCCTTCTGGACCCCCGCCATCCCGTCGGCGATGTGCTCGAGCTTCTCGAGGCGCTTGACGTAGGTCTCGAGGATCTCGCGGCGGGCGCCCGGCCGCGCCGCGGAGAGCGCGTCGGCTCCGTTGACCAGCACCGCCTCGATCGAGCGCGGCTCGTAATCCCCGTGATGACACTCCATCGCGTGGATGACCTCGTCGCTCTCCCCGAACTTCTTCAGGACCTCGCGCCCCAGCTCCAGGTGCGTGCCCTCCATCTCCCGGTCGATGGCCTTGCCGATGTCGTGAAGCAGCCCGGCGCGCTTGGCGACCTCCGTGTCGGCCTTCAGCTCCGCGGCCATGTTCGTCGCGAGCCACGAGACTTCCTTGGAGTGCTGGAGCACGTTCTGGCCGTAGGAGGTCCGGAACTTCAGGCGCCCGAGCAGCTTGATCAGCTCAGGGTGCAAATCGCCGATCTGGAACTCGAGCGCGCAGGCCTCGCCCTCCTGCCGGATACGCTCCCAGAGCTCCGAGCGCACCTTCTCGACGACCTCCTCGATGCGGGCCGGGTGGATCCGGCCGTCCGCGATCAGCCGCTCGAGCGCCAGCCGCGCGATCTCGCGGCGCAGCGGCTCGAAGGCCGAGATGACGATCGCCTCGGGCGTGTCGTCGATGATGAGATCCACGCCCGTCGCGGCCTCGAGCGCGCGGATGTTGCGCCCCTCGCGGCCGATGATGCGCCCCTTCAGATCGTCGCTGGGCAGCTCGACGACCGAGACGGTCGCCTCGACGACGGCGTCCGACGCAAGGCGCTGGATCGCCATGCCGATGACGTGGCGGGCCTTCTTCGTCGCCTGCTCGTTGGCGTCCTCCTCGATTCGGCGAATCAGCCCCGCAGCTTCGACCTTCGCCTCGTTCTCGATCGAGCGGACGAGCTCGCGCCGGGCATCGACGGCGGTGAGGCCGGAGATCTGCTCGAGGCGCTTGCGCTGCTCCTCGAGGGTCTGCTCGACTCTCGCCTGGGTCTCCTCGACCTTCTTCTGGGCGTCGGCCAGGCCTCGCTCCTTGCGCTCGTAGTCCTCCTCCCGCCGCTCGACCTGGGTCATCTTGCGGTCGAGGTTTTCCTCTTTCTGGAGGACCCTCTTCTCGAGCGCCGCGACCTCCTGGCGTTGGGTCGCGATCGACTTGTCGAACTCCTGGCGGGCCTGGAGCACCTTCTCCTTGGCCTCGACCCCGGCCTCGCGCAGGCGGGACTCCGCCTGACGCTTGGCCTCGATCAGGACCTTGTCCGCCTCGCTGCGGATGCCCTTGCGCTCGGACTCCACCTTGCGCTTGAGCGAGAGCCAGAGGATGAGCGTCGCCACGGCGGCCACGACGAGGCCGCCCGCGATGGCGATCGCCAAGCTTGTGTTCATTCCGACCCCCGTTGCCCGGGAGCCGAAGGATGGCGCGGCTACACGATTCTTCGGAAGCCCCTCTTCCGAAGTGCGTCATGTGGTTCGAAACCGAGACCCGGGAACTCCGTTCGCATTTTCGTGCTCCCCTGCCCTCCTGGGCCGCGGGGAATGCCGACGCCTCGCCTTCAGGCGCCCAGGGCGTCGTCCAGCTTTCGGATCAGGCGCTCGGCCCGGGCCTTCGCATCTCCCGGATCGCTCGCCCGACGTTTCTCCGCCTGATAAAGATCGTCGCTGATATTCAGAGCCGCGAGGATCGCGATCTTGGTGGTGTCCACCGTCGCGGTCCGCTCGGCCACTTCCTTCATCCGTGAGTCCACGAAACGGGCCAGGTCGTGGATGTAGGCGCTTTCGCTCTCGGCCCGGACGCTGTAGGTCTGGCCGAAAATCTCCACCTGCGTCACGCTGCCCCGTCTGTCCAAGGCCGCTAGTCCAAACCTCCCGGCGAGAGTCTAGCCGCTGTCCTCGGAGGGAGTCAAACCCTTCCGGCTATTGGCTTTTCTCTGCGGACTCGAGACTCTGGATCAGCCTCTGAACTCTCTCGCGAACCGCCTCCTGGTCTTTCTCCAGCCGCTCGAGCGTGCCGCGCGACTCCGAAGACTCCTTCTCGGCGCGGCGCGCGGCGGCCAGCTCCCCCTTCAACTTCTCGTTCTCCTGCTCGAGCGACTTCAGCCGCCCCAGCACCTTCTCGACGCGCCGCTCCAGCGTGTCGAACATCTTCACGTTGTCCATAGGCTCCTTCGTTCTATCGCTCGAACACGACTCCCAGTCGATAACTCAGCTCTTCCGCGATCTTCTGCACGGAGGCGTTGACTTCCTCCTGCGAGAGCGTGCGATCCGGGGAGCGGAACACCAGCCGCAGGGTCGTCTTGACCTTGCCCGCGGGCAGGCCTTCGCCCTCCCAGCGATCGACGATCCGCGCGGCCTCCAGGCTGGGGATCCGCTCGCGTCCCAGGAACCGGGCGACCTCGTCCCAGGAGAGCGCCCGCTCCTGCAGGAAAGAGAGATCCGCCTCGATCGACGGGTAGGCCGGCCAGGGCTCGAAGCGAGACGCCACGCCGGCGAGCGGGATGGCGTCGATGCGGATCTCCGCGAGGAAGCTCGCGTCGGAAAGGTGACGCCGCGAGCGCTCCTCCGAGGAGAGCATCCCCACGACGGCGACCGGCGAAGAGGGGGAGGTCTCCGCGACCGCGGCCGCGCCCGGCGCGAAGGCCGGCGCCGCGAAGCTCTTCCAGGTCAGGCGGGCGGCGGGGACCCAGGGCTGCAGCAGCCGCTCGACGTGTCCCTTGGCGTCGAAGAAACCGGGGGCGGAGCCGCCCGACCAGTGCGGCCGCGCATCTCCCGAGAGAGCGAAGGCCGCGCGCCGCGACTCGTAGGAGCGCGGCTCCTCGGGGTGCCCCGGCCGGTCGAAGACCCGGCCGACCTCGAAGAGGGCCGTCTCCCGGCGCCCATGCCGGGCATTGCGCTCGAGGGCGTCGAGCAGGCCCGGCAGCAACGTCGAGCGAAGATCCGGCTTGCCGGCGTCGAGCGGGTTGGTGAGCCGCAGGGACTCCGCCGCCGCCCCCGTCGCCGCCAGCCAGGTCGCGAAGGGCGCCTCGTCGGCGGCGCGCGACACGAAGGGGACGCTCATCGTCTCGTAGAAGCCCGCGGAGACCGCAAGATCGGTCATGCGATCCTCGACCTCGCGCATCGGCTCGAGGTACCCGCCGGGCGCGCCGGAGACCGGCAGGCGCGAGGGCAGGTTCTGATAGCCGTGGATCCGCAGGACCTCCTCGATGAGATCGTCCTCGCGACGCACGTCCTGGCGGAACAGCGGGATCGCCACGGCCAGATGCTTCCCCCGCCGCTCCGAGGAGAAGCCCAGGCGCCCGAGCGCCTCCTCGGCGAAGTCCAGCGTGAGGCTCTCGTCGCCCGCCACGAGCCGCAGGCGCGAGAGACGCAGCGGCGCCCGCCGCACGCGGAAGGGCGCGCCGTGGGCATCCAGCAGGCCCGGCGCGACGCGGCCGCCGGTCCAGGCCGCGACGAGGCCGGCCGCGAGCCGCAGGGCCCCGGGGATCGCGTCGAGGTTCGCGCCCCGCTCGAAGCGGTGCGACGCGTCCGTGTGCATGGAAAGCCGGCGCGACGTGCGGCGGATCGTGACGGGATCCCACCAGGCGGCCTCGAGCAGGACGTTCCTCGTCTGCTCCGTCACCGCGGTCTCGAGCCCGCCCATGATGCCGGCGAGCGAGATCGCCCGGTCCGCGTCGGCCACGACGAGGTCCGACGGCTCGAGCTTGCGCTCGACGCCGTCGAGCGTCACGAGCGTCTCGCCGCGGCGCGCCTTGCGCACGATCAGCAGTCCGCCCGAGAGCTTGTCGAAGTCGAAGGCGTGCAGCGGCTGGCCCATGTCCCAGAGCCCGACGTTCGTCGCGTCGACCACCGCCGAGATCGGCTTGGCGCCGATGGACTCCAGCCGCCGCCGGATCTTCTCCGGCGCGGCGCCGTTGGCGACGTCCCGGACCATCCGGACGCCGAAGCGCCGGCAGAGGCGAGGGACGGAGATGACGACCGAGGTCAGGTGCTCCGTCGTCTCGCCCGATTCCGGCGGATCGGGGAACTCGTCCAGGTCGACTCTGGGCGGCACCCCCGTCATCGCGGCGATGTCCCGTGCGAGGCCGCGATGGCTCATCGCGTCGGGACGGTTCGGGGTGATCTCGACGTCGAGGACCTCGCCGTCGGCCGTCCGTTCGATGGTCTCGACCGGCAGGCCGGCCTGCTCGAGCGCCGCGCGCAGGCCTTCGGCGCCGCCGCGCGCGGCGACGTCGAGATAGTCGTCGAGCCAGTCGAGGGAGAACTTCATGCGGAGCCCGCGAACTGCGACAGGAAGCGCTCGTCGCCTTCCATCAGGAGGCGCAGGTCCGGGAAGCCGTGGAGGAGCAACGCGATTCGGTCCAGGCCCAGCCCGAAGGCGAACCCGGTGAACTCCTCGGGATCGATTCCGACGCCCTCGAGGACCTTGGGGTGCACGGCCCCGGCGCCCATCACTTCGAGCCAGCCCGACTGTTTGCACGTCCGGCAGCCGTTGCCGCCGCAGAAGGGACAGGACATCGCGACGTCCACACCGGGCTCGACGAATGGGAAGAATGTCGGGATGAAACGCGCCCGCGTCTGAGACCCGAACAGCGCTCCGAGGAACTGCTCGACGGTGCCCTTCAAATCCGCCATCGAGATCCCGCGGTCCACACACAGACCCTCGACCTGCGAGAACACGGCCGCGTGCGTCGCATCGACCGCCTCGTGGCGGTAGACGCGGCCCGGACACAGCAACCGCAGCGGCGCGCCGCGCTTCTTCATCTCCCGGATCTGCACCGGCGAGGTGTGCGTCCGCAGCAGTAGCGGGGAGGGCGCGGCCTTCTCCAGAAAGAAGGTGTCCTGCGTGTCCCGCGCGGGATGCTCCGGCGGGAAGTTCAGAGCCTCGAAGTTGTGGCGGTCGTTCTCCAGCTCGGGACCGTCGGCGATCGAGTAGCCCATGCGCAGGAAGATCTGCTCGATGCGCCGGCGCACCAGCGTGATCGGGTGGTAGGCGCCGGCGCGCACCCGGCGCGAGGGCAGGGTGACGTCCACGGCCGCGGAGCGGTCGCGCTGCTCCCGCTCGCGGTGCGCGAGCTCGCCGCCGATCTTCTCGAGAGCCTCTTCGATCTCCCGCTTCGCGGCGTTCGCCCGCGAGCCGAACTCGGCGCGCTCCGGCTTCGGCAGCGCGGCGAGCCGAAGGAAGAGGCCCGGCAGGAGCCCCTTCTCGCGGCCGAGGTACTTCCCCTTGACGCGCTCGAAGTCGGCGCGCGCGAGGATGCCCGCCGCGGCGTCCGCTCGGAACGCGTCCAGGACGGCGGTGATCGGGTCCGCGCCGCCCTCCGGCCGGCCGTCGGTCACGCGGTCTTCAACGCGGCCTTGGCGACGCCGACCAGATGTGTGAAGGCCGCCGGATCGGTCACCGCGAGATCGGCGAGCATCTTGCGGTTGATGTCGCTACCGGCCTTCTTGAGCCCGTCCATCAGCCGGCTGTAGGTGATTTCGTTCTCGCGCGCCGCGGCGTTGATCCGGATGATCCAGATCCCGCGGAAATCGCGCTTGCGGACCTTGCGGTCGCGATAGGCGTACTGGAGAGACTTCTCCACCTGGAGCTTCGCCATCCGGTACGACTTGGACTTGGTCCCGTAGTACCCCTTGGCGAGCGCCAGGGTCTTCGCCCGCTTGTTCTTTCTCTTCGGTCCCCTCTTGACGCGAGGCATGTCGAGCTCCTTCGTGAATCGTGGGATCGGGAATTGGAATCGGGAATCGGGAATCGGGAATCGGGAATCGAGTTCCCAACGCCTTCGCCCCACTCTTTTCGATTACCTATTACCCATTCCCCATTCCCGATTTCGTTTCACGTTTTTTTCTGTCTTCTCGATTCGCGCGGTCACGCGTACGGCAGCATCTCCCGCACGTTCGCGGCATCGGCCTTCGAAACCGTCGTCGACTTCGCGAGCCCGCGCTTCCTGCCGGCGGCCTTCTTGGTCAGGATGTGGCGCTTGTAGGCCTTCCCGCGCTTGAACTTCCCGGTCGCGGTCTTCTTGAAGCGCTTGGCCGCGCCGCGGTGTGTCTTGATCTTCGGCATCGTGCTCTCTCCTAGGATGTCTTCGCTCCCCGCTCGGGTCCTGCCGCCTTCGCCGGCGCGAGGATCTGATAGAGGCGGTTGCCCAACATTTCCGAACGGGACTCGGCCACGGCCTTCCCCTGAAGGTCGATCAGGAGCCGGTCGAGAACCTTCTGGCCGTTCTCCCGCCGCGCCATCTCGCGGCCGCGGAACTGCACCGTCGCCTTGACCTTGTCCCCGTGCGCGAGGAACTTCAGGATGTTCTTGATCTTGAACTCGTAGTCGTGATCGTCGATGTTCGGACGGAACTTCACTTCTTTGACCTGTGTCTGCTTCTGCTTCTTCTTGGAATCCGCCTGCTTCTTCTTCTGCTGGTAGATGAACTTCCCGAAGTTCATGATCCGGCAGACCGGCGGCTGAGCCGTCGGGGCGATCTCGACCAGATCGAGGGCCGCCTCCTTCGCTTTCGCGAGGGCGTCGGCCATCGTCACGACCCCGAGCGCTTCGCCGTCCGCACCGATCAGGCGGACCTCCCGCCAGCGGATCTGTTCGTTGACCCGGATGCTTCGCTTATCGATTCTTCACCTCCGCGGAATACTCCATTCTCCTCGTGACGGCCGCTTCCCGCGCCACGCGAAGGAACTCATCGACCGGCACCGTGCCGGCGTCCCCCCCGTGCCGCAGCCGGACCGAAACGGTCCCGGCCGCCGCCTCCTTCTCTCCGACGATCAACATGCAAGGGACCTTGGAAAGCTCCGCGCGCCGGATCCGGGCGCCGAGCTTCTCGTTCTTGTCGTCACACTCGGCGCGCAGCCCGCCCTCGGACAGCCGCCGGGCGGTCTGCCGCGCCACGTCCGCGAACTTGTCCGACACCGGCAGAACCACCGCCTGCACCGGGGCGATCCAGAAGGGGAAGTTGCCGGCCGTGTGCTCGATCAGGATTCCCAGGAAGCGCTCGAAGGAGCCCAGGATCGCGCGGTGCATGATCACGGGCCGGTGCGACTGCCCGTCCTCGCCGATGTAGGTGAGATCGAAGCTCTCGGCGTGCTCGAAGTCGCACTGGATCGTCCCGAGCTGCCACGGGCGCCCGAGCGCGTCCTTCACCCGGAAATCGATCTTGGGGCCGTAGAAGGCGCCGTCTCCCGGCGTCACGACGTGCGGCCGCTTCGCCTTCTCCAGCGCCGAGGCGAGCGCCTTTTCGCCGCGGTCCCACTGCTCGTCGGATCCGATCCGCTTCTCGGGGCGCAGGCCCAGCGAGAGCTCCACGTCTCGGAAACCGAAGGCGGAGTAGACGGCGTCCGTGAACTCCAGGAACTCGAAGATCTCCTCCTCGACCTTCTCGAACGGCGTGAAGATGTGCCCGTCGTCCTGCGAGAAGGTCCGCACCCGGGTCAGCCCCGCCGTGACGCCCGACAGCTCGTAGCGGTGGAGGCGGCCGAAATCCGCGAACCGCACCGGCAGCTCCCGGTAGGACCACAGCCGCGTCGCAAAGAGCAGGAAGTGCCCGGGGCAGTTCATCGGCTTGATGCCGAACTCCCGCTCGTCGATCTGCGTCCAGTACATGTTCTCGTGGTAGTTCGCGTAGTGCCCGGAGAGCTTGAAGAGCTCGGCGTCGAAGATCTGCGGGGTGATGACCTCCTGGTAGCCGCGCCGCGCGTACTCCTCGCGCAGGTAGGCGAGCAGGCCGTTGTAGAGCACCGCGCCCTTCGTGTGGAAGAAGGGGGACGCCGGAGCCCAAGGGTGGAAGGAGAAGAGGTCCAGCTCCTTGCCCAGCTTGCGGTGATCGCGCGCCTTCGCTTCCTCGACGCGCGTCAGGTACTCGTCGAGCTCGGCCTGCGTCAGGAAGGAGGCGCCGTAGATCCGCTGGAGCATCGGGTTCTTCTCGTCCCCCTTCCAGTAGGCCCCGGCGGAGTGCGTCAGCTTGAAGACCCCGAGCTTCCCGGTGGAGGCGACGTGCGGACCGCGGCAAAGGTCGATGAACTCTCCCTGGCGGTAACAGGAGACGATCTCGCCGGGAGGCAGCTCCCGCGCGATCTGGACCTTCAGCGGGTCGTTCTGCTTCTCGAAGATCCCGACAGCCTGCTCGAGCGGCATCTCCGACCGCGTGATCGCGAGATCCTCCTGGATGATCTTGCGCATCTCGACTTCGATCGCTTCCAGGTCTGCGGGCGTGAAGGGTCTCGCCGGGAGGAAGTCGTAGTAGTAGCCGTTCTCGATTGGCGGGCCGATTCCGATCTGCACCTCGGGGAAGAGCCGCTTGGCCGCCTGCGCGGTCAAGTGCGCCGTGGAATGCCGGTAGATCGGAACGGCGTCGGGGTGTTTCGCCGTGATGATCTCGAGCGAGGCGTCCGCCTCGATCGGTGTCACGAGGTCGACGATCTTGCCGTCGAGCTTCCCGGCCCAGGCGTCGCGTGCGAGGCGTGGCCCGATCGCCGCCGCCACCTCGCGGACGGTCGTCCCCCGCGGCACCGACTTCGTCGCGCCGTCGGGCAGCTTGACCGTGATGCTCTGCGCCTGTGCTTCCATCGCCTCGCCGATTCCCCTAAAAACGAAAAACGCGGGTTGCCCCGCGTCGGTTTCGAAAATCCCTGGTAGGCGCTAACGGGATCGAACCGTTGACCTCTACCGTGTGAAGGTAGCGCTCTCCCAGCTGAGCTAAGCGCCTGCGTCGAACGAAGTTGGTAGGCTCGAGCGGATTTGAACCGCTGACCCCTACCGTGTCAAGGTAGTGCTCTCCCCCTGAGCTACGAGCCTGTTCGAACAAACGGGTCCCGCGGCACGAATGCCGCGAGGGGCTGCTGACCGGAAGCCCGCGGAGGCCTTTGAAATCCGGTCTTCGTCCCTGATTGAAAAAGAGCACCCGGGCATTCGCCCGGAGACGGCGGAATCTAACAGAGAGCGGGAAGGGCCGCAACCGACGCGACTCAGACTGCGGACTGGGGACTGAGGACTGCGGTCGAGAGCCCCTTGCGAGCGGGACGATCCGAGTCCAGAGTCCTCCGTCCCGAGTCCTCAGTCTCAACTTCTCCTCTTCCCGTCTACACTCTCTCCGTGCCCCCTCTGCGCGAGTCGCTCGCGGCCCTGTCGCGCCGTTGGAGCGCGCTGCGCGAATCGCGGGCCGAGACCGACGCGGCCCGGCGGTTCTGGGACGGCGACGGCAACGGACACCTCGGCGAATCGGGTCAGGATCACTTCTGGCTCTCCCAACCCCTGGTGCGCCGGGCCGTGAACCTGCGGGTGACCGGCGATCCCAATACCTGGCCGATGGAATGGTTCGCCCGCCGCTTCGCGCCCAAGCCCCTCCCCCGCGGTCTCTCGATCGGATGCGGCAGCGGGACCCTCGAGCGCGACGTGCTCGCGAAGGGCGTCTGCGAAGAGGTCGAGGGCGTGGATTTCTCGCGCTCCTCGGTCCTCGAGGCCCGGCGGCTGGCGGAGGAAGCGGGTCTCTCCTCGCGGCTGCGCTATCGCGTCGAGGACGTCTCGTCGCTGTCGCTCCCGCGCGGGCGCTACGACATCGTCTTCTTCCACGGGTCGCTCCACCACGTGCGCGGGGTGGAGCGACTGCTCGACGAAGTGCGGGAGTCCCTTCGAATGGGCGGACTGCTCTACGTCGACGAGTACATGGGGCCCTCGCGTTCCGAGTGGACCGAGCAGGATTGGGTCTTCGCGCGCGCCGCGTTCGACGCGCTGCCGGAGGCGCTGAAGAACCGCGCGAACCTGATGATCCCTCTGCCCTTCGACGACCCGCTCGAGTCGGTCCGTTCCAGCGCCATCCTCCCCGAGGTCCGGCGCCGCTTCACGGTCGTCGCCGACCGCCCATACGGCGGCAACATCCTCTGGTTCGTCCTTCCCTGCATCGACATCGAGCGGCTGCGGGAGGATGCGACCGGCGCGCTGTCGCGTTTGGTCACGCTCGAGGATCACCTGCTCGAGAAAGGCTGGGTCGAGGGCTGGTTCCGAATCCTCGTCGCGAGGCGGGAGCGCGCATCGCGCCGATGAGGCGGGTCTCTCTCGCGACCCTCCTGCTCTTCGACGCGATCGCGTTCGGGCCCCTGCTCGCGGGCGGGCGGGTCTACACCTCGCAGGGATGGATCCGGGCGCACGACCCGTGGCGCGGCACCGTGGACGCCGTGAGCCCCGCCGCCATCAACCCGCTGCTCGCCGACGCCGCCGACGCCAACGCGCCGGCGCTCGTTCGCCTGCGCGCGCGGCCCTCCGGCTTCCTCTGGAACCCCTGGGTCTCCTCGGGAGTGCCCGGGACCTTCGAGCTCGCGCAGGGAATGCTCTCTCCCTTCGCGTGGCTGCCGGCGCTCGCGCTGCCCGAGGCCGCGATCGAGACCGGGATCCTGTTTCTGAAGACCCAGTTCGCCTTCGTCGCGATGTGGCTCTTCTTGCGGCGCCGGCGGTTTTCCGACGCGCCCGCCGCTCTCGGCGCGGCGGCCTGGGCGTTCTCGACGGGGCAGACGGTCTGGGGCCTGTGGATGCAGTCCTCGGTCTCGGTGACCTATCCGCTGCTGCTGCTCTGCGTCGATCTCGCCTTTCGCGCGCCGCGGCGACGCGCCCTCGCCGCCGCATCGGCGAGCGCGCTGCTGTTTCTCTCGGGCGGATTCCCCCACTGGCTCGCCTACGGCCTTCTCGCGGCCGGGCTGCTGTTTGCCGTCGAAGCCGCCGCGCGGCCGCGACGGGCGCTGCGCGCGGCGCTCATTCTCGCCGCGGCGGCCGCGATCGCGATCGCGACGCTCTTCCCCTCGGTCCTCGCCGCCGCCCGCGTGCTCTCGCGCGCCGGCTACGCCGAGCTGCGGGGGCACCTCGGCGCCGCGGCGCCGCCGCTGCCCGCCGCGCACCTCGCCCTCTATGCCTTCCCCGCGCGACGCGGAACCCCGGGCTCCGGCGACTGGCGGCCGCTGGGCTGGATTCCGGGGGAGAACTACATGGAGACCGCCGTCGGCATCGGCCCCATCGCCGCGGGCCTGGCGCTGGCCGGATTCCTCTCCCGGCGTCGGGGACGCCTCGCCCTCTTCTGCGCCGTGCTCGCGCTTTCGCTCGCGCTCCCGCTCTATCTCGGCGGCACTCCCGCGCGGATTCTCGGGAGCCTTCCGCCCTTCGACACGGCCCTGCTCGCGCGCAGCAAGATCCTGATCGTGCTCGCGCTCGCGATCGCCGCGGCGTGCGGCCTCGAGGCGCTCGTGCGGGGGCTCCCCCCGCTGCGGAGGCTCGCCGCGCTGGCCCCGCTCTCGACGGCCGTCGCGCTCGCGCCGCTGGTCGCGGCGCAGCATCCGGCGGCGCCGCCGGCGCAAGCCGTGTTCGCGTCGACGCCGGGTCTCGAGGCGCTGGGGGCGCGCCTTCGCGAGGACGGCGGGCGCTTTGCGGGCGTGGGTTGGACGATTCCGCCCAACGTCGCGCAGGCCTTCGCGCTCGAGGACGTCCGCGGGCACTTCTTCCACGAGGCCGCCTACCGCCTCCTGCTCTCGGCGGCGGACCCCTCGTTGACGCCGGCTTCGTTCTTCGGCGAGAACGGGACGTACCTGATCTTCCACCCGCGGACCTTCGACGCCTCCGCCCCGATCCTCGACACCCTCGGCGTGACGACGCTCGCGCTCGCGCCACTCTCGGCTATCCCGACGGGGACGGAGGCGGTGTACCGCGGCGACGACCTGGTGCTCGCGGCCCGGCGAGCGGCCCTTCCGCGCTTCCGGCTCGAGCCGGGCGGCGCGCCCGTCGAGGTCCTGCTCCGCGAGCCCACGCGCTTTCGGCTGCGGCTCGAGTCCGCCGCGCCCTCACGGCTCGCCACGTCGCAGAAGCGGTGGGACCCCTACTGGACGCTGTCGCTCGACGGGAACCCCGTCACCCCGGACGACGCGGTCTTTCTTGCCGCCGCGGTCCCCGCGGGCAGCCACGTCGTCGAGGGCCGATTTAGGATTCCCGCCGTGGAGCTCGTCGTGGGCGCGATCGGCG
>DATBIJ010000252.1:0-7617 GCA_036557025.1 Thermoanaerobaculia bacterium
TCGAGGAAGCTACGCCTGGAACAGCTTGCGCAGGCGTCGGATCTCGCCGCGCACCCGCGCCGGCGCCGTTCCACCCGGCAAGTCTCGGGCGCGCACCGAAGACTCGGGGGTCAGGCGGCGAAGGAAGCGCGCCAGGCCGGGATCCTCCGTCGCGGCGATCGCGCGAAAGTCCGCGCCGTCTTTCGCGGCACGGCGGGTCCAGCGGGCGACGCGGCCGTGGGCCTCGCGAAAGGGCACGCCGCGCCGCACGAGCTCCTCGGCGAGGTCCGTCGAGAGCGCGCCGCTCTCGATCGGCAGCCGCTCCGACGCCTTCCGCGCGGAGAGGCCGCGCACGACCTCCGTCATGGCGGCGAGCGAGTCCATCAGCGTGTCGGCCGCCGAGAAGAGAGGCTCCTGGGTCTCCTGGAGATCCCGGTTGTAGGAGAGGGGCAGGCCCTTCATCGTGGTCAGCAGGGAGATGAGAGCTCCCGAGGCGCGCCCGCTCTTGCCGCGCACGAGCTCCAGCGCATCCGGGTTCTTCTTCTGCGGCATCATCGAGGATCCCGTCGTGGTGGATTCCGACAGGCGCAGGGTTCGGAATTCCTCTCCCGTCCAGAGGATCAGATCCTCGGCCAGCCGCGAGAGGTGCACCATCGTCAGCGCGGCGGCGAAGGCGAACTCCGCGGCGAAGTCGCGATCGGAGACGGCGTCGAGGCTGTTCTCCGTGATCTCGGGCATCCCCAGGGACTCGGCCACGGCGCGGCGGTCGAGCGGCAGCGTCGTCCCCGCGCAGGCGCCCGAGCCCAGCGGCGAGACGGCGGTCCGGCGCCGGCAGTCCGCGAGCCGGTCTCTGTCGCGCCGGAGCATCTCGACGTAGGCGAGCAGCGCGTGCGAGAGCAGCACCGGCTGCCCCGCCCGCAGGTGCGTGCGCGCCGGGATCACGACCGGCTCCTTGCACCACGCCTCCGCCCGGGACAGCAGCGCGAGACCGAGAGCGCGCAGGCCCTCCTGCGCGGCGTCGATCGCGGCGACCGTCCAGAGACGCAGGTCCAGGGCGACCTGGTCGTTGCGCGAGCGCCCGGCGTGCAGGCGCGCGCCCGCCTCCCCGGCGAGCGCGGCGAGCCGCCGCTCGACGTTCATGTGGATGTCCTCGTCGGCATCCTCGAACACAAAGCGTCCGTCCGCGATCTCGGCGGCGATCTTCGCGAGACCGGCGGCGATTGCCTCCAGGTCCGACTTCGACAGCAGTCCGGCGCGATGGAGTCCCCGCGCGTGGGCGAGCGACCCCGCGAGATCCTGCGCGGCCAGCCGCCGGTCGAAGGGATGCGAGAGCGAGATCTTCGCGAGGGCCTTGCCGGGCGCGGCGTCGTAGCCGCCGGCCCAGAGAGCCTTGCGGCGCGGCGACGGCTTCCTGGAGACGGGCTTCTTCTTCACTGGAAGAACTCCCGGATCGTCCGGCGGTAGATCTCGGGCGCGGCCGCGACCGCGTCGAGCGAGACCGATTCGTCGGCGGCGTGCGACTGATCCGGCGTGCCGGGGCCGAAAACGATCGCCGGACGGCCTCCGACGTGCGCCAGATCCGACACACTCGGAAAGCCGGTGACCGAGCGGCCGGGGATCGCCTTGAGCGCGGCCCGCGCGATTCGGGAGGAGCTCTCCCCGGCGACGGGCTTCAGGCGCGAGGAGCGGACCTCGACCTCGGAGGACGAAGACACGGCGGCGCGGATCACCGCGATCAGCGCGTCGTTGTCGAAGCCGGGAATGGTGCGTCCGTCCACGGTCAGCTCGCAGCGGTCGGGCACCACGTTGGACTTCGTTCCTCCCGAGATCATCGTCACCGCGACCGTCGGCCGGCCCAGGTGCGGGTCCTCGACGTCGAAGCGAATGCCCTCGATCGCGAGGACGTCTTTCGCCGCCGCCGCGATCGCGTTCTGCGCGAGGTGCGGCCGCGCGGCGTGGCCGGCCTTCCCCTTGGCGACGATTCGCAGCTTGACGAGCCCCTTCTGCGCGACCGCGACGGCGAAGTCGTTGGGCTCGCCGATGACCGCGGCGTCGAAGGGCAGGCCCGGCGCGAGCTTCTCGAAGCCCTCCCCTCCGGTCTCCTCGTCGCAGGTGGCCGCGAAGATCAGGGTTCCCTCTGCCGGCAGCGGCGCGGTCAGGAACGCCTCCAGCATGGCGGCGACCGAGGCCTTCGCGTCGTTGGATCCCAGACCGCGCAGGCGCCCGCCCTCGACGCGCGGCGACCAGGGGTCGGCGCTCCAGCCCGCGACGGGCGGCACGGTGTCGAGATGGGAGTTCAACAGCAGGCGCGGCGAGCCCGCGCCGCGCCGGGCGACGACGTTGCGGCCGGTGACCTCGGCTTCCGCGCCCTCGGAGCGGCAGATCTCGGCGATCCGGGCCGCGAGCGGCCCCTCGTCGCCCGAGACCGTCCTGAACGCGACGAACTCGGAGAGTCGCGCGAGCACGCCCTCCAGGCCGGTCACCCGGGAACCACCATCGTTCCGATGCCGAGGTCGCCGAAGATCTCCGAGAGCAGGGCGTTTCTCTGGTTGCCGTCGATCAGGTGGACGGCTCCGACTCCGGACTCCGCGACCCGCGCGGCCTCCTCGAGCTTCGCGACCATGCCGCCGCTGACGGAGTTGCCGCGCGCGAGCTTGCGCGCCTCGGGGGCGGTGAGGCGCGAGACGAGGGTGGCGGCGTCCGTGCGGTTGCGCAGCACGCCGGGCACGTCCGAGAGCAGGATCAGCTTCTCCGCGCGCAGCTCGGTCGCGAGCGCGGAGGCGATCGAATCCGCGTTGACGTTGAAGACGATCCCCGCCTCGTCGGCGGCGAGCGGCGAGACCACCGGCAGGTACCCCGCGTCCAGCAGCGTCGTCAGGAGGCGCGGGTCGACGTCCACGACGTCGCCGACGTTGCCGAAGTCGATCAGCTCGCGCCGGCCCGTTTCGCGGTTGACCACACGCTTTTTCGAACGCCGTCGGGCCAGCACCACGTTGCCGTCGATGCCCGAGACCCCGACCGCGTGGACTCCGTGCGCTCGAAGCGCCGAGAGGATCTCCACCGAGATCTTCCCGGCAAAGACCATCTTGACGACCTCGAGCGTCGCGTCGTCGGTGATGCGACGCCCGTTGATCAGCCGCGGCGCGAGCCCGAGCCGCTCCGAGAGCTCGGTCGCCTGCTTGCCGCCGCCGTGGACCACCGTGACCCGGATGCCGACCTGCGACAGCAGGGCGATCTCCTCGGCGAGCGAGTTCAGGACCTCGTGATCCTCGGTGACCTTCCCGGAGATCTTGACGACGAACGTCTTCCCCTTGAACCGCCGGATGTACGGCAGCGCCTCCCGCAGCAGCTCGGCGTCCACCGCCCGCCGCGCCGGCGTCGGCTTCGTCTTCGTCTTTGTCTTTGTCTTCGCGGCTTTGCGCGTTTGCGCCTTTGCGCTCACTTAACCATCCATTCCAGGATCGCCATCTGCGCCCAGAGGCGATTCTCCGCCTCCTGCAGGACGATCGAGCGTGGTCCGTCCAGAATCGCGTCGTCGACGACGACGTTGCGCCGTACCGGCAGACAGTGCATGAAGGCGGCGTCCTTGCCCCGCGCCATCCGTGCCTCGGTCGCCCTCCAGCCCCTGTTCTTCGTTCGCCGCGCGGTCTCCGCGGCCGTGTCCCCGTAGTCCGCCAGGGCGCCCCAGGACTTCGCGTAGACGATCTCGCAGCCCTCGTAGCCGGACTCGGGATCGTCGACGACGCGGATCGAGCCGCCGCTCGCGCGCGCGAGGTCGGCCGCCGCGGCCTCGATCTCCGGGTCCAGCGCGTAGCCTTCCGGGCGCGCCAGCACGAGATCGACGCCGAGCCTCGAGGCGCCGAGCAGGAACGAATTCGGCACGGCCATCGGCAGCGCCTTGGGGTGGTACGCCCAGGTCAGCAGGACCCTGCGGCCCTTCGGGTTCCCCAGCCGCTCGCGGATCGTCATCGCGTCCGCCATCGCCTGGCAGGGATGATCCAGGGGCGACTCCAGGTTCACCACCGGCACGCCGGAGTAGCGCGCGAACGCCGAGAGCACGGGCTCGCGCCGGTCCGCCGCCCAGTCCTTGCCGATCGGGAACGATCGCACGCCCAGGATGTCGCAGTAGCGCCCGAGCACGCCGGCGCCTTCCTTGACGTGCTCCGCCGCGGCGCCGTCCATCACGACGCCGTCCTCGTACTCCATCGCCCAGGCGTCGCCACCGACCGAGAGCGTCACGGGCGTGCCGCCGAGCTTCGAGACCGCGATCTCCATCGAGACCCGCGTGCGCAGCGACGGGTTGAAGAAGATCATCCCGGCGTGCTTCCCCGCGAGCGCGCGGCTCGTGGCGCCGCCGCGGAATTCCTCGCCGCGATCGAGCAGGGACTCGAAGACGCCGGCGGGCAGATCGCGCGTCGTCAGGAAGTGGCTCACAGCACGGTCTCCAGCGTCTCGAGGAAGTGGTCGATCTCCGCCGCGCCCAGGACCAGCGGCGGCAGCAGCCGCAGCGTGTCGGGCAGATCGCTGCCGCCCACCAGCACGCCCTTCGCGAGCAGCGCCTCGCGCACCGGCTTCGCGGGCCGGTCCAGGACGAGCCCCAGCAGATACCCCGCGCCCCGCACCTCGCGGACCGCCGGGAACCGCGCGAGCCCCGAACGCAGGTGGGCCTCGCCCTCGGTGACGCGGTCGAGCAAGCGCTCCTCCGCAATGACCGCCGCGGTCGCCTCGATCGCCGCGCAGGCGAGCGGGCCGCCGCCGAAGGTCGTGCCGTACTCCTCGGGCTTCACCCCCGCGGCGATCGCCTCCGACACGATCACGGCCCCGGCCGGCACGCCGCTCGCGATCCCCTTGGCCAGCGTCACCAGGTCGGGAACGACGCCGTGGCGTCCCGCGTAGTAGAAGCTGCCCGTCCGTCCGAAGCCGGTCTGCACCTCGTCGTAGATCAGCTTCGCGCCGAAGCGATCGCACAGCGCGCGCAGCCCGCGGAAATACGGCGCCGGCGGCTCGATCACGCCCGCGAGGCTCTGAATCGGCTCGAGCAGGACCGCGGCGACGCGCTCGTCGAGTCCGGCCTCGAGCGCCGCGAGGTCCCCGAAGGGCAGGATACGGTGGCCCGGCACGTTGGGCTCGCCGAGCTTTCGATACTTCTCCAGGCCGGCGGCCGAGATGGCGTCCGCCGTCCGCCCGTGGAAGGCGCCCGAGAAGGTCACGATGTCGCTTCGGCCCGTCGCCCGGCGCGCCAGCCGCATCGCGTTCTCGTTCGCTTCGGTCCCGGAGTTGACGAAGAAGACCGAGGAGAGCGGGGCGGGCGCGGGCGCGGCGACGGCCTCGGCCGCGCGCGTTCGCACCGCAAGCCCCACGACGTTGGAGTAGAAGAGCAGCTCCTTGGCCTGGCGGGCGATCGCGTCCGCGACTTTCGGATGGGAGTGGCCGGTCGAAGCGACCGCGTGGCCGCCGTAGAGGTCGAGATAGCGCCGTCCGGCGGAGTCCCACACCCAGGAGCCTTCGCCGCGGGCGATCTCGATGCCCCAGCGCGTGTAGGTCGGAAGCTCGGCCTTGCCGATGGCGACCGTCACGGGAAGACCCCCGACAGCCGCAGGCCCGCGCTCTCCTCGAGGCCGAACATCAGGTTCATTGCCTGGATCGCCTGACCCGCGGCGCCCTTGACCAGGTTGTCGACGACCGTGAAAACTTTCGCGTGATCGCCGTCCGCGGCCACGCCGACGTCGGCGAAGTTCGTGCCCCGCACCGCCGCGACGTCCGGCGATCCCTCGACGAGGCGAACGAAGAACTCCTTGCCGTAGGCCTCCTCGTAGAGGGCGCGCAGGGCCGCGGTGTCCATCGCGTGCGCGAGCGGTACCGAGGCGGTCGCGAAGATCCCGCGCACGAGCGGCGAGGAGTGCGTCTGGAAGACCACGCGCCCCGCCGCCGGCTTTCCGACGGCCGACAGCGCCTGCTCGATCTCCGGCAGGTGGCGGTGGCCCTCGATCGAGTAGGCGAAGAAGGCTCCGGCGCGGCGCGGGTGATGGGTCGTCGCCGAGGGCGAGACGCCCGCTCCCGAAGAGCCCGTCACCGCGAAGACCGTCGGCCGCGCGCCCTCCGGCACCAGGCCCGCCTTCCAGAGCGGGGCCAGCGCCAGGATCGACGCGGTCGCGAAGCAGCCCGGCGAGGCGACGGCCTTCGCGCCGCGGATCTTCTCGCGGAAGAGCTCCGGCAGGCCGTAGACGAACTCCTTCTGCCGCGCGAAGCCGGCGGGCGGCGCGCCGTAGAAGCGCGCGAAGGCCTGCGGATCCTCCAGGCGGAAGTCGGCGGAGAGGTCCACCACGGCGACGCCGCGATCCAGCAGTGCCGGCGCGGCATCCAGCGCGAAGCCGTGGGCGCCCGCGAGAAACACGACGTCGAAGCCGTCCTGCGGCAGCTGTGCGGCGTAGGTCAGGTCGGTCAGATGCGCGAGATGCGGCTGCACGGCGGAGACCGCTTTGCCCGCGTTCGTGCGCGAGACCGCCGCGACCGGCTTCGCGCCGGGGTGCGCCAGCAGCAGGCGCAGCAGCTCGCCGCCCGCGTAGCCGGAGGCCCCGAGGATGGCCGCGCGAACCGTCACGAATAGACCTTGTCGTACACGACGCCGAAGAGCGCGCGCCCGTCCCCCTTGGCGTTGTGGGCCGGGACCTTCAGCTCCTGCGCGATGTACTCGGTGCCGGTCTGGTTGTCGGTCACGGGTCCGGACATGACCGTGACGGGCAGCTTCCACTTCTCCAGCAGCTTCTGGGCGCCCCAGGCGGCCACGAGGTCGTTGGCGCACATGACGACGGCCTTGGTCGCGGCCTTCAGCTCGGCGTCCTCGAAGAAGGTTCCGACGCGATAGTCGCCGAGGATCCCGTCGCCCAGCTCCACGACGATCACGTCGGGACCCTGCGCCGCCAGATCCGCCAGGATCGCGCGCGCGTAGGGCGCGAGGTCCTTGACGTGCGCGGTCGAGGGCAGGCCGCAGTCGAGGAAGGAGCGGGACACGAAGGCGCCGTGATCCTCCATGTCGAGGGTGTCGCGCAGCGCGGCCACACCGGAGAGCTTTGCCGCGGCGACCTTCTTGCCCGCGTGGGTGAAGCGGCGGACGATCTCCGACGCGGCCGCCGTCTTGCCGGCGCTCATGCAGGTGCCCGCGACGACGACCAGCGGCGGGACAGGCCCCAAGGTGTCGCGCGGCGGGATCGCGTTGTCGGCGATGTTCGCCGCCTTCCCGTTCACCATCACGGCTCCCAGCACCTCGGCCTCGAGCGGCGGGCCCAGATCCGGGTTCTTTCCGACGCAGCGGCCCAGCACGCCGCCGAGATTCAGCACGTGGATCACGTCGCCGACGTGCAGCGACTCGGGCACCACGCCGACGAAGCCCTTCAGCGCGCGCCGGTAGCCCAGCGCGCCGGCGAGCACGTCGCCGCGGTTGATCTTCGCCATGCGACCGGTCGTGAGCTCCAGGCGGTCGTAGACGCTCTTCTCCATCAGCGCGCGCACCGCCAGGACGTTGCCTTCCTTCGGCTCGATGTGCGTGGAGATCTCGACCTCGCGCGGGAGGGCCAGGCGCACGGTCGAGGATCCGATCTTGTCCAGTGTCACTTTCATGAGCGCTCCTTGCCGGCCCGT
>DATBIJ010000253.1:0-17899 GCA_036557025.1 Thermoanaerobaculia bacterium
TTCTGTTCGTGCATCTCTACGAGCCGCACGCGCCCTACACACCGCCGGAGCCCTTCGCCGCGCGCGCGCCCTCGCCTTACGACGGAGAGATCGCCGACGCCGACGCCGCGGTCGGCATCCTGCTGGAAGGGCTGCGCCGTCGGGGCCTCTTCGATGGGGCCGAGATCCTCCTGCTCTCGGATCACGGCGAGGGCCTTTCGGACCACGGCGAGCCCGAGCATGGCATCCTGCTCTACCGCGAAGCCCTGCACGTGCCGCTGATCTGGAAGCGAGCGGGCGGCCGTCAGGGCGGGACGTCCGTGGCGGAGCCCACGTCGCTCGCCGACGTTCTGCCGACGCTGCTCGCGGTCATCGGGGCTTCCGATTCGAAGTGGCCCGACGGCCTCGATCTCTTCGATTCCGGAGCGCACGCGCGGCCCCGAAGGCTGTACGCCGAGACCCTCTATCCACGGGTGCACCTGGGCTGGAGCGACCTCACCTCCGCGTGGGACGGCCGCTGGCATTACATCGACGGTCCGCGTCCGGAGCTGTACGACACCTCCGCGGACCCCGGCGAGAAGCGAGACCTCTTCGAGGACCACCGCGAGGTGGCGGCGGACGCCCGCCGTTTTCTCGACGGCTTGCGCACGCCCTACGCGGAGCCGGGCGCCGCCGATCCGGAGCAGATCGCCCGGCTGGCGGCGCTGGGCTACCTGACCGGCGCCGCGCCGCGGCGGGCGGGGCCGTTGCCAAATCCCAGGGACGCGCTCCCGGAGCTCGAGCGTCTGCGCGCCGCGTCGCGCCTCGAGGCGGAGGGGCATCGGGAGCAAGCCGCCGCGCGGCTGGCGGAGATTCTCGAGCGCAACCCGGAGCTCTTCGATGCGCGCTGGATGCGGGCCCGACTGTTGGCGGCAATGGGCCGCGATGCGGAGGCCGAGCGGGAGATCCGTCGCGCGATCGCGCGGGCGCCGTCGCGGGCCGCCGAAATGGCGGACCTGCTGGGTCACGTGCTCGCCCAACAAGGGAAGCTCGAGGAGGCGGAAGCCGCCGGCCGGCTGGCACAGACCTCTCGCGACCGGGGCGATCACGGGGCGATTGTCCTCGCCGACGTCGCGCTTCGTCGCGGCGATCCGGCCCGAGCGCTGGCGACGCTCGGGAACGCACCGCGGCACGAGCCGGCGCCGCGCGGCTGGCACGGGACGCGGGGCGAAGCGCTCGCGCGGCTCGAGCGGCGCGCGGAGGCCGAGGTGGAGTTTCGGCGGGAGATCGAGCGTTACCCGGCCTCCTCCGAGGCCTGGGCGGGGCTCGCGATCCTGATGGCGCTGCGCGGCGAGCGTGTGGCCGACGTGCGGGACCTGCTCGAGAAAATGCACGAGGCCAACCCCGGGCCGACCGCGGCGCGCATCGCGCAGCGCACGCTCGCGCGCCTGGGGGATTCCGCCGGCGCGGCCGCCTGGTCGAGAAGGGCCCGCTAGTCCTTCGCGCGAGCCCCGGCGAAGAGATCCACCAGCTCCTTGGCCGGAGCGATCATCCGAGGTCCTTCGAGATTCGCCGTCATCGCCACGACGATGCCGCTGTCGGGATCCAGCACGAGAACGGATCGGCCTCCGACGTTGCCCCCCGACTGAACGGCAACCAGGCGGCCTCCGTCGGTGCCTGCGGTCGACCAGCCCAGGCCGAAGTCGGAGGTTCCCTCGGCCGTGCGAGCGGGCGTCCAGAGCGACGGGAGATCCTGCTTCGGGACGATCTTGCCCTCGATCAGCGCGCGACCGAAGCGCGCCATGTCGTCCGCCGTGGAGAGGAACCCTCCCGCGCCCCATTTGCAGGTCGGGTCCGCCGGGTAGTCCATCCAGCCGCCATCGGGACCGGTCTCGTACGGGTGGGCGCGTTGCGGGATCGATCGGGACGAGTCATCGAGCTCGGTTTCGGTCATCCCGGCCGGCTCGAAGACGAGACGCCGCATGCTCTGCTCGAAAGGCTGTCCGGAAGCCGCTTCGACGACGGCCGAGAGCAGGACGTAGCCGTAGCTGGAGTACGCCTCGCGCCGGCCGGGGGGGAAGAGCAGGGGATCGTTCTGGAAGGCGGGAAGAGCATCGGAGACCCTTCGGCAGGGCGAGGTCGTGACGGCCTCGCCCTTGTTGTAGTGGCGAATCCCGGAGGTGTGCGTCGCGAGCTGGCGGGCCGTGATCGGCGCGAGCGCCGGCGGCAGACCGGAAAGGTAGCGGCCGATCGGCGCGTCGAGGTCGAGCTTGCCCTCGCGCGCCAGGCGCAGCGCGGCGGCGGCCGTCATCGGTTTGACGGCGCTGTAGATTCGAAACCGCGTGGAGGACTCGACGGGGCGCTTCGCCTCGACGTCGGCAAGACCCTGACTCGACGCGAAGAGCCGACCCGACGCTCCGACGACGACGGCGCGCATGCCGGGATATCCCTTCGCGGCGTCGGCGACGAGCGCCTCCGCGCGGATGGTGGGCTCGGGCGCGGCGGCGCCGGTGGATACCCAAAGAAGGAACAAGGCGAGAGCGGTGCGCATGCAGGATCTCCTTCGGGAATTCCGTACGCCCGCGGCGCGCCGGATGTTCCAGCCGTCGGAAGGCGGGCGGGGAAAACACGGGCCGATCCGATGCCGGGAGGCCGGAAAGCCGGGACGAGCCCGGCGACGGGCGCGATTGCTCGCGCTATGGCGCGTCGGTTTCCCGCAGGCGGGGCGCGAGCAGCCCGTACTTCTCGAGCCGCGAATAGAACTGCGAGCGGGTCAGGCCCAGGAGCCGCGCGGCCCGGGTCTTGTTGCCTCGGGTCTGCCCCAGGGCTTTCGCGACGAAGCGGCGCTCGACCGCTTCCAGGTCGACGCCGCCGGCCGGCAGCGGCGCGTCGCCGAGCGCTCCGTCTCCCAGCGATGAGTCGGTCTCGCGGCGGGCGGACGTCGCGACCGGCAGATGATCTCGGGTGATGAGCCCGCCGTCGCAGAGCAGGATCGCGCGCTCGATCGCGTTGCGAAGCTCGCGCACGTTGCCGGGCCAGGGATACTCGAGCAGCGCCTTGCCCGCCTCGCGCGAGATGCCCGCGGCCGGGCGTCCCATCGTGGGGCCCAGCTCTTCGACGAACAGCTCCGCGAGCGGAAGGATGTCCTCCGTCCGCTCTCGAAGAGGCGTCAGGTGGATCTCGAAGACATTGAGGCGGTAGTAGAGGTCCTCGCGGAACTTCTCCTGCGCGATTTCCGTGAGCAGGTCCTTGTTGGTGGCGGCGATGATGCGGACATCCGCCTTCAAGGTCCGCGTGGCGCCGAGGCGCTGGAACTCCCGCTCCTGGAGGACGCGCAGCAGCTTCGCCTGGACCAGCGCGCTCATCTCGCCGATCTCGTCCAGGAAGAGGGTCCCGCCGGCGGCCTGCTCGATCCGCCCGATCTTCGTCGCGATCGCGCCGGTGAAGGCCCCCTTTTCGTGGCCGAACAGCTCGGACTCCAGCAGCTGCTCCGGAAGCGCCGCGCAGTTGATCGCCACGAAGGGCTTGCCCGCGCGCGGCGAGCCGTTGTGGATGAGCTTGGCGACGACCTCCTTGCCCGTCCCCGACTCCCCGGTGAGGAGCGCGGTCGTCTCCGCCGAGGCCACGCGCCCGACGGCGAGCAGGGTCTCCTTCCAGGACGCCGACACGCCGACGATCGGGCTGCGCTCGCGGGACGCCAGCTCGCGCGCCAGCGTCTCGACCGTGGTCTCGAGACGTTGGGCGCGCTCCTGCGCTTCGGAGGCGATGCGCGCCTCTTCCGCGAGTTGCTGGTGGGAGAGGGTCAACGCGATGCGGTCGGCGACGCGGCGCGCGACCTCCGCGTCGTCCCGCGTGTAGCGGTTGGGCTCCCGGTGCAGGAAGCTCAGGCTTCCCTTGACCTCCCCCGAGAGCAGGACGGGAACGTGGAGCCACGAGCGAAGGCCGGACTCCAGGATCAGCCGACGCCGCTCCGTGTCGGGCGTGATCTCGGCGCGAAGGTCCTGGAGGATCCGGAATTGGATCCGCTCCTCGACCTCGTGCTCGGCGAGAGGGAAGGTCTCGGTCCGCACCGGCACTTCTCCGGCGCTCGCGACGACCCGGATCGTGCGGGCGCGCAGATCGGTCTCGGTCAGGTTCACCAGGTCGTGGGGGAGCAGGGGCTGGAGCTCCTCCGAGATGCGCGCGAAGACCTCGCGCACGTCGAGCGACTCCGCGAGCGTCCCCAGCATCGACTCGACTCTGTCCAGCCGCTCCTGGCGCCGCCGCTCGACGTCCCAGATCCGCCAGTGCTCCACGGCGGAGCCCAGCAGCGCGGCGATCGGACGCAGGATCTCCTGATGCTCCTCGGTGAACGCGCGAGGGTGGTGCGCGCAGACCCACACGGTCCCGCCGACGAAGGAGTCGCCCCAGCGGAACGGCTCCCACATCGCCGAACGAACCCCGACCTCGAGCAGCTTCGCGTCGATGGGGTACGCGGGATCGAGCTCGGTCCCCGCGTCGTCGATGCGCGAGCCCCCGCGGCCCGGTCGCAGGCGCGGCGACCAGTCCGTCAGCGGCGTCGAGCAGCCGACGCAGTCGGCCTCGCTGTCCGCGCACGGCACGGTGCTGGCGTGGTTGACGGCGTGGCCGTCGAGGATCAAGTCCACGCCCATGTGGTCGAAGGGAATCAGGCGGCGGATCGAGGTCGCGACGCGGTCGAAGACCTCCTGGAGCTCGATCGACTCCGAGGCCGTTTCGGCGATCTCCGTGAGCACACGTCCGAGGGCGCGAGGGTCCATGCCGGAAACGCCGATCCTATCGTCCGCGAGCGACTCGGTCGTCATGATTGGCACGCGCGCCCTCCCCGGAGATCGGCGAGGACTCGAAAAGCGTCAACACGCCGAGGGGGTCGGTTAGTCCCGAGAATCGCAAGCTTGCGGCCCCCTCACGAATCCCGGGAGACTAGGCGTCATGGGCAAACCCCCGGCGACCGTCCTGGAGGCCGCGGGCCGAGAGGTCGCGATCACCAACCCGGACAAGCTCTACTTCCCGCGCGCGGGGCACACGAAGCTCGACCTCGCGAAGTACTACTTGGCCGTCGCCGACGGCGCGCTGCGCGGGATCTCGGGGCGACCGTTCGTGCTGAAGCGCTGGGTGGACGGCGCGGAAGGGGAGCCCTTCTACCAGAAGCGTGCGCCGGAGAGCCGTCCCGACTGGATCGAGACAGTCGAGCTCGCGTTTCCCTCCGGTCGCACGGCGCGGGAGATCGTCATCCGCGACGCGGCCCAGCTCTTGTGGGTCGTCAACCTCGGGTGCATCGACCTGAACCCCCATCCCGTCCGCGCCGATGACCTCGAGCATCCCGACGAGCTCCGCGTCGACCTGGACCCCGGCCCCGGCGTGTCCTGGGACGACGTCCGCACGGTCACCGGAGTCGTCCGCGAGGTGCTCGAGGAGCATGGCCTGCGCGGATGGCCCAAGACCTCCGGATCGCGGGGCATGCACGTCAACGTGCGGATCGCGCGGAGCTGGGGCTTCGATCAGGTTCGTCGCGCCGCCCTCGCGCTGGCGCGGGAAGTCGAGCGGCGCGTTCCGGAGCTTGCGACCAGCAAGTGGTGGAAGGAGGAGCGCCACGGCGTCTTTCTCGACTACAACCAGAACGCCAAGGACCGCACGGTCGCCTCGGCGTGGTCCGTGCGGGCGACGCCGGACGCGCGCGTGTCGATGCCGCTCGAATGGTCCGAGGTGGCGGGCGTCGAACCGGCGGCGTTCACGCTCGTGTCGGCGCCCCGGCGCTTCGCCGAGCGCGGCGACGCCTCGGCCGGCATCGACGCGGCGGAAGGCTCGCTCGAGAGGCTGCTGGAGCTGTCCAGGACCCAGGAGGCCGCGGGGCTGGGGGACGCGCCCTGGCCGCCGCACTATCGCAAGCAGGCGGGCGAGGAGACGCGCGCGGCGCCGTCGCGGCGCCGAGGCGCGGGCTCAGCCTCTTCCAGCGGCCGGCGCGTGCCGAAGGAGCCGCTCGTGATCGTCGCGAACGCGAAGCGGCGGGAGGACGCCCTCGCCGGTCTCGAGCGGTGGAGAGAGCGCCATCCCGAAGCCGCGGCGCGCCTCGCCGTGGACGACGTGCTCGTCGACTCCATGCGCGGCCGCTCGAGCACCTGGACGCGCATCCGCGTCAACCTGCGGCACGTGCCGGAAGCAGAGCGCCCGCCGCAGGAGACGCCGGACCCCGACTACGACCCCTGGCGGGAGTTTCGCGAGGGCCCTCGGCCGCCCCGCGCGCCGAAGACGCGCTCGAGCTCGTAGGGAGCCGTGACCTCGAGCTGGTCGTAGCGGCAGTCTTCCGGCTTCTTGTCGGGGCGCCACCGCACGAACTGCGCCGCGTGGCGGAAGCGGTCGCCCTGCATGTGGTCGTAGGCGACCTCGACCACGCGCTCGGGGCGCAGCGGCTCCCAGGAGAGGTCCTTGCCGCGATTCCAGCGGCTCGTGGCGCCCGGCAAACGCTGCGCTTTGGCGGCGGCCTCGTTCTGGGCGTCCGCCCAGTCGCGCCAGGGGTGATTCTCGAGCGCGTTCTCCGAGAGCGGCGCGAGCTCCTCGACCAGCCTCTTTCGGATCGCGGTGGAGAACGCGGCGACGACGCCGACGTGCTGGAGGTCGCCGTCCGCGTCGTAGAGGCCGAGCAGGAGGGACCCGACCATCGTGCCGCGGCCGTTCTTGTGCCAGCGAAATCCCGCGACGACGCAATCGGCGGTGCGTGCGTGCTTGACCTTGATCATCGTGCGCTGGCCGGGCTTGTAGGGCTCCTCCAGCCGCTTCGCCATCACGCCGTCGAGTCCCGCGCCCTCGAAGCGGCGGAACCAGTCTTCGGCAACCGCGCGGTCGCGTGTGGCCGGCGAAAGATGGACCGGCGGCGCGGCCTCGGCGAAAGCCTTCTCGAGCCGCTTTCGGCGCTCCGCGAGCGGCGTCTCCCGCAGGTCCTCGTCTCCGAGCGCGAGCAGGTCCCAGGCGACGTACGACGCGGGGATCTGCGCCGCGAGCTGCTTCACGCGCGACTCGGCCGGATGGATCCGCAGCAGCAGCGCCTCGAACTGGAGCCCGTTCTCGCCGACGATGACGATCTCGCCGTCGACGACGCAGCGATCCGGCAGAGAGGCGGCGAGCGGGGCGATCAGCTCGGGGAAGTAGCGGTTCATGGGCTTCTCGTCGCGGCTCTGCAGGTAGACCTCGTCGCCGTCTTTGAACACGATCGTCCGGAACCCGTCCCACTTCGGCTCGAATTGCCAGCCGGCGCCGTCGGGCAGACGCGGCGCGGCCGTCGAAAGCATCGGCGCGACGGGAGGGGAGAAGGGCAGGCGCACTAGATCTCGTCCGACGCCGCTCGTTCCCGGCGGGCGAGCAGGAGGAAGGGCAGCGCCAGCAGCTCGACGGCCCCGCCGACGACGTACGAGACGGCGTAGCCCGAGACGTCCGCGACTTTCCCGAGCGCCGGCTGGATCGCGACGCCGCCGGAGGAGCTCAGGAGGTTGTCCGTCGACAGGATCGTCGCGCGCTGCTCCGAGGGGATCAGCCCGTTGAGATAGCCCTGGCGCACCGGAATCACGGCCGCGAAGACCAGGGCCCACACGGAGAGCAGTGCCAACGCGATCCCGAAGCGGGAGCTCCAGCCGATCAGCGCGAGCGAGGCGGCGCTGACGACCGCTCCGGCCAGCAACAGCGTCGTGCGCCGCCGAAAGAAGGGCGCGACGCGGGGAACCAGGTACCCCCCGAGGATTTGCGTTCCGGCCACGATCGCCGCCGCGAGCCCGGCGATCGCGTACGAGCCTTTCTTGCCGTACAGCTCGAGCAGGTAGGGTTGCATCGCGTAGAAGGCGTAGATTCCGACACCTCCGGCGAAGGGCGCGGCAAGCATGAGCCAGCGCACCGGCGGGTTGCGGAAGCCGTAGTCGAACGAGGCCTTCAGGACCGACCGCATCTCCTTCGCGACGGACGTGCGCGGACGCGGAGTGAAGCCGATGTCGTGCATTGCGGCGAACGCGACGAGAAACGTCAATCCGAGCATGACGATGCGCAGGATGTATGGGACGCCGAGGCTCGTCGCCTGCGCGATCGCGCCGCCCGCGACCGTCCCGATCAGCATCGCCGTGCCCCCGGCCATCTGGCCTCGCGCGAACGCCGCCTCGAGGGTTCCTTCGTAGCCGGTGGACTTCAAGGCGTCCACGAGCCAGGCCTCGGTCGCGCCCGAGAAGAACGTGAAGCCCAGGCCCAGCAGCACGGAGATCGCTGCCCATGCCCAGAAGGGTCCATGCACGCGCCACATCCAGAGATAGAGGAACGTCGACACGAACAGCGTCGCGGTGCCGAGCAGGTACGACGTGCGCCTCCCGAGCGTGTCCGCGACGACCCCGGTCGGGACCTCGAAGAGGACCTGTCCGACCGTGAAGAACGCGTTGGCCGCGAATGCCTGCGTCACCGTGAGGCCGGCGTCCAGCAGGAAGAGGGTATTGATTCCCCAGATGAACGACGCGGCGAACGTCGAGAGCAACATCAGAAGGACGTAGGTGCGCAAGACCCGAGGCGCCGTCGTCGCCGCCAGGCGCATCCGCAAGGTCGTCGAGGGACCCGGCAACGCGCTACCTCCGCGCCGCCGGGATGTCGACGGCGATCTGCCTCCAGCGGCCCTGCCGGAACCGAACGACGCTCAGAACCGCGCGCGTCATGTGCCCGAGCAGGATCGCGAGCCAGATGTCCGACGGCTGCAGGCCTCGCTGCGCCTGCAGCAGCGTGCAGAGGCCGAGCGGCACGACGATCTGCGCGATGATCGAGATGTACAGCGGGCTCTTGGTGTCTCCGGTGCCCTGGAGGCCTCCGGTGTAGCTCAGGGCCACCGTGATGAAGAGCCCCGAGACGCTCAGGAACGTCAGCAGCTGCCGGCCGATCGCGGTCACGTGCGGCTCGGTCATGCCGAAGATGCCGAGCAGCAAATCGGGGATCGCCAGGAACAGGATCCCGACGACGGCCGCGACGCCGAGCCCGATACGCGCGGCGACCGCCACGCCGCGTGCGGCGCGCTCGGGGTTTCCGGCGCCGAGGTTCTGCCCCGCGATCGTCGCCGAGGCCGCCATCAGCCCCACGGAAGTCCACGTGATGAGCGAGAACAGCTCCGTGTACCCGACCGCGTAGGCCGCCTGCGCCGCCGCGCTGTGCTGGAGCGAGCCGATGAAGCGCAGCAGCAGGATTCCCGCGACGTTCATCGCGATGCCCTGGACGCCGGTGGGAAGACCGAAGCGGAAGAGCGAGCGGATGATGTCGAAGTCCGGCTTGAGCGACATCCCGCGGTGGAAGTGGATCACCGAGGAGGGGGAGAAGAGCTTCGCGATACCCCAGGCCGTCGCGATCATGCTGCTCGCGATCGTTCCGACCGCGGCGCCGAGCGTGCCCAGCCTCGGGATCAGCAGGACGTTGAAGAGGATCGTCAGCGCGGTCATCGTCACGCCCAGCCGCAGCGGTGTGTGGGGGTCGCCGGCGGCGCGGAAGGCGCCGCTCAGCATGAAGAACATCATCATCCCGATGCAGCCGACGAACATGGCGCGCAGGAAGGGCAGCGCCTGTCGCTGGACCTCGGGCGCGGCATTGACGACGTCCAGCAGCCAGGGGGCGGCGACGAAGCCGATCGCGGCCATCACGACGGCGAGACCCAGCGCCGTCAGGAACGCCTGGTAGACGACGCGGTTCACCTTCTCCGGCTCGTTTGCCCCGGCGAAGCGCGCGACGAGCACGCCCATCCCGGAAAACAGCGAGCTGATGAAGACGATGACGACGATCAGGATCTGCCAGCTCACCCCGATCGCGGCGTTGGCGGTGTAGCCGACGTAATGGCCCACCATCGCGTGGTCGATGATTCCCTGAAGCCCCGCGACGACGTTTTGCAGCATCGTGGGCCAGGCCAGGCGCCAGACGGCGGGGCCGATGGGGCCCTCGACGATCGAGCGGTCGAATCGTGGCGCCGGGCGCGGTGCGGCATCCGCCATCGCCCGGCTAGCCTATCCGCTCAGATCTCGACGAAGACCCGAAAACCGCCCATCACCATGCGCTTCACGTCGAAGGGCATCTTCTCGTTCATCATGGCAGCGATGCGCGGATCCTTCATCACCTTCTTGTTGACCGCGTTGCGGTGCGCCTTCGACTTGTAGAGGATCCAGGAGAACACCACGGTCTCTCCTTTCCGCGCGCGGGCGGCGCGCGGAAAGGGGGTGCCCATGCCGATCTTCAAATCGTCGCCGACGCTCTCGAGGTAGTCGACCGCACCGTGCTGTTTCCAGACCTTCGAGGCCAGAGTCGCCATCTTCTTGTAGGCCGCGAAGTGTTTCTTCGGGACCGGCAGAACGAAGCCGTCGACGTAGCGAGCCATCGGTTCTTCCTCCTTGCTTATGCGTTCCTCGCCGCGCGCTCGCGCTGGCGCTCTTCCTGCTTCTTCATCTCGGGCGTCATCGCGTCGCCGAAGTCCTCGGTCTCGTAGATCGGACGGATCTCGACCTCGGTGCCGCCGTCGAAGGTGGGCGCGCGCTTCAACCAGTCGATCGCCTCCGGGAGGTTCTTCACCTTCCAGATCCAGTAGCCCGCGACCAGCTCCTTGGTCTCCGGGAACGGTCCGTCGATGACGGTCCGCTTGGCGCCGTCGAACCGCACGCGGGCGCCCTCGGAGCTCGGTTTCAGCCCCTCGCCGGCCTGCATGACGCCGGCTTCGATCAGCTTCTCGTTGAAGCGGCCCATCTCGGCGAACATCTGCTGCGTCTTCTCGTCCGGAACGAGCCCGGCCTCGGACTCCTTCGTCGCCTTCACCAGGACCAAGACTCTCATGATCGTAGCTCCTTCGTTCGTCGTGGCGGCGGAGTCGCCGCCGCCGGTTTGTGTTTCGAGCCGGGGCTAGACGAAGTCCTCGGGCTCGTAGAGAAACAGTTCCCGGATCTCGATCTCGCCGTCGCTCTGGCCGAAGGGGGCGGGGAAGCGCATGGCCCAGTCCTTCGCCTCCCGCCAGGAGTCGGCCTGGATCAGCGTGTAACCGGCGACGATCTCCTTGGACTCGGGGAAAGGACCATCGATCCAGGTGGGCCTGCCGCGGGAGTATCGGACACGCGCGCCCTTGGAGGTCGGCTGCAGGCCCGTCGCGTCGAGCAGGGCACCGGCCTTCTCGAGCTCCTCGTGGTACTTGGACATGGCCTCGAAGATCGCCTCGTCCGGCTTGCCGCCGGCTTCCGAGACCTCGTTGCCCTTGACCATGAGCAGGAATCGCATCGTTTCACTCCTGGATCTCCGGCCGCCGCCTACCCGGCGGCCCGTTGCGGCGCCTCGAAACCGGGAGCATCCTGCATCTGGCGCAGCTCGCACTGGCCTTCGCCCATGGTCTCCAGGAAGCGCTTCGTCAGCGCGATCGCCTCGGCCTTCGAACCGACGTTCAAGATGGCGTAGCCCCCGATGATCTCTTTGGTCTCGGGGAACGGCCCGTCCGTGATCGTGAACCTGCCCTGCGCAAAGGCCACCCGAGCTCCCTTTGCGCTCGACTGAAGGCCATCGGTCGCAAGCAGCACGCCAGATTTGGCGAACTCCTCGATGAGCCGCCCGACCCTCTCGATCATCTCCGGCGTGGGAGGCTGGTCGGATTCCCGCCCGGGCTTGTACAGCGACATGAACCGCATTTCGAGCTCCTTTCGTTCCGAGAAGGCGCCCTCGCGGTCCGCCTCTCGCTCTGTCAATACGTCGAACGGGGGACGCGAGAATCGACCGTCGGATATGTTTCCTTCAAGTCCTTGCGACTCATGACCATGCGAGCTGCTCGCCGATGATCGTCCACCTGCTCGACGGGACCTACGAGCTGTTCCGGCACTTCTACGGCATCCGGCGCGGGCTGGGCGAGCAGGAGCCCGATCCGCCCTTCGGGGCGGTCTCGGGCGTCCTGCACACGGTCGCGCAGATGATCCAGGAAGGCGCGACGCACATCGGTGTGGCGACCGACCATGTGATCGAGTCGTTTCGCAACGATCTGTGGCCGGGTTACAAGACGGGCGAAGGCGTCGATCCGGCCCTGATGGCGCAGTTCCATCCTCTGGAGGAAGGACTCGCCGCGATGGGCGTTGCGGTCTGGGCCATGGTCGAGCTCGAGGCCGACGACGCGCTCGCCTCGGCGGCGCGCCTCGCGGCCGCGGACCCCCGCGTCGAGAAGGTCAGCATCTGGACCCCCGACAAGGACCTCGCGCAGTGCGTCGTGTCCGATCGCGTCGTCCAGGTCGACCGGCGCAGCGGCCGCATCCGCGACGCCGCCGGCGTGCGCGAGAAGTTCGGCGTCGATCCGGAGCGCATCCCCGACTACCTGGCCCTGGTCGGAGACGCCGCGGACGGCTTTCCGGGAGTTCGCGGGATCGGGCCCAAGACCGCGGCGCGATTGATCGCGCGCCACGGCCCGCTGGAGGCCTTCCCGCCGGATGTTCTCGGCGAGGAGCGCGAGCGCGTCCTGCTCTTCAAGGTGCTCGCGACGCTGCGCGACGACGCGCCGCTCTTCGACGACGTCGAGAGCCTGCGCTGGCGCGGGGCAACCCCGGCGTTCCCGGCGTTCGCGGAGAGGATCGGCGATCTGCGTCTCGCGCCGCGCGTGCGGGACCTGGAGAATCTGCCGCCCTTCTAGCCTTCTCGCGGACCGGCGTTCACGCCGCCGCGGTCCGTCGGGCCGCCCAGCGTCGGCGGATCCAGGCGTCGATCGAGAAGGCGCCCGCGCCGGTGAAGACCAACGCGAGCATCGGGATCAGGAAGAGCAGCGCCGGCTCCTTGCTCGCCCAGCTCTCGGCGGCCTTCGACATGTAGAGGATGTAGCCCTTCTCCATCGTCCAGGGATTGGCCGCGTGCGCCACGAACGCCGCGACGCCCATCGAGAGGACCACGATCGCCGAGGCCGGGCGCGTCGCCAGGCCGACCATCACGAGGATCGCGCAGAGGAACTCGGCGATGGTGACGAGGAAGAGACTGGTTCCGGCTCCCAGGCCGATGACGTCGAACCCCTCGGAGGCGCCGGAGAGCAGCAGCCGCAATTTCCCGATGCCGTGCGAGAGCAGAAACCCTCCGATGCCGACCCGGAGAACGAGCAGGCCGATCGACGGCCCGGAATCCCGCAGGCTTCGAGCCATCACCGTGTCGCCCCCTTGTCCTCCAGGATCGGTCGAACCTCGATCGTTCCGAAGCGCGCCGGCGGCAGGGTCCCCGCGATCGCGATGGCGTCGTCCAGGTTCGCCGCGTCGACGAGCAGAAACCCCGCGAGCTGCTCGCGCGTCTCGGCGAACGGCCCGTCGGTCACCCGCCTCTTCCCGCCGCGGACCCGCACGCTCGTCGCCGTGGTGGTCGGGTGGAGCTGCGCGGCGGCGAGGAATTGCCCCCGCCGGGCGACGTCTTCGACGACCCGGCCGCACTCCTGGAGGATCGGCGTCTTGTCCTCGATCGCCTCGTAGGCCCGCTCGTCGTAGTGGATCAGCATCAGGAACTTCACATCGGCCTCCACGGTCCAGTCGAACGACCGAGGGGCCATTCGACATCGGGATGCGGGAAATGTTTAGCATCCACCATGCCACGGGACGCGGCGGCCATCGCGGCCGAAGTCCACAGCGCCGACTGGGGCCGGATCGTCGCGACCCTGATCCGGCAGGTCGGGGACTTCGACCTCGCCGAAGAGGCGGCCCAGGAAGCATTTGCGGCGGCGGTCGAGCAGTGGCCGAAGTCCGGTGTGCCCGACTCGCCGCGAGCCTGGATCATCCAAACGGCCCGCCACAAGGCCATCGACCGCATCCGCAGAAAGACCCGCCTGCGGGAGAAGCTCGAGACCTACAAGGCTTCCGGGCTCGCTCCGGAGTCGGAGGAGCCCGTGTACGAGCCTGAGGAGATCGGGGACGATCGTCTCCGGCTGATCTTCACCTGCTGCCACCCGGCCCTCCCCCACGAAGCGCAGGTCGCGTTGACGCTGCGCACCCTTGGCGGGCTCGAGACCGACGAGATCGCACGGGCCTTCCTCGTGCCGGTCCCGACCATGGCCCAGCGCCTCGTCCGGGCCAAGGCCAAGATCCGCGACGCCGGCATCCCTTACGTGGTGCCGGACAAGACGGCGATGCCCGAGCGCCTCGAGGCGGTCCTCGCGGCGATCTACCTGATCTTCAACGAGGGCTACTTGGCGACGCGTGGGGAGCGGCTCGTGCGCGCCGACCTCTGCGCCGAGGCGATCCGGCTCGCCCGGCTCCTGCGCGCGCTGATGTCCCCGGATCCGCCCGCCGAGGCGACGGGGCTGCTCGCGCTGATGCTGCTTCACGACTCCCGGCGCGAGGCCCGGCTCGATGCCGCGGGCGATCTGGTCCTGCTCGAGGATCAGGATCGGTCTCGCTGGAACCGCGCGCAGATCGACGAGGCCATGCCGCTCGTGCGGGATGCCCTGCAGGGGGGCGGCCCCTACGCGCTCCAGGCCGCGATCTCCGCGGAGCACTGCCGCGCGGCGCAGGCGCCGGAGACCGACTGGCGCGCGATCGTCCGCTTCTACGACGCGCTCGAGAGCCTCCAGCCCACGCCGATCGTCGCGCTCAACCGGGCGGTCGCCGTCGCGATGGCCGAGGGCCCGCAGCAGGGGCTCGCTCTCGTCGACCGGATCGCGAACACCGGCGAGCTCGAGGAGTATCACCTGCTCCACGCGGTCCGCGCCGACCTGCGGCGCCGCGCCGGCTTGCGCGAGGCTGCGGCCGAAAGCTACGCCCGCGCCCTCGCGCTCGCGACCAATGAGAGCGAGCGGCGGTATCTGGAGGGGCGCGTGCGCGAGCTGCGCGGCTAGTCCGGATTCGCCTCGTCGCCGTTCCTCGGGAGAGGCCTTCGGGCCCGATCGCCGCACGGCGCAACCCACCCGAGCCCGCGCTCGTAGAAGGAGGCAGCACCACGTTCGAAAACACCCGCGGAATTCCGCGGGAAGTGAGGGAGGCCAGCATGTTGGTGACCACGGTCCGTCGTCTCGCGCCGCTCCTGTTGCTCACGGCCGCGGCCGCCGTCGCGGCTCCCGGTCCGCTCGAGACCTCCGTCGACCGGGCGCAGGCCATGTTGATCCACGAAGACCTGGGCGACGGGATTCATGTGTTTCGTGCGCCGTCGGAGCTCGATCACTGGACCTCGACGAACTCGGTGGCCGTCATCAACGAGGACGACGTGGTCGTCTTCGACAGCCCGACGCGCGCGGTCACGGCCCGGGCGGTGATCGCGGAGATTCGAAAGCGGACGCCCAAGCCCGTGCGCATTCTGATCAACTCCCACTGGCACCAGGATCACTGGTCGGGCAACGACGAATACGTCAAGGCCTTTCCCGGCATTCGTATCCTGGCCACGGCCGAGACGCGCGACTACATGAAGCGGATGGGGTCGGCCTTCTTCCTCGCCGGATCGCAGAGGACGATCGCGCGGCTCACGAAGGAGCTGGAGACCGGCAAGCTCGCCGACGGGTCGGCGGTCACGGCGGAGGCCCGCGCCCGCAAGGAGGCGGCGCTCGAAAAAGTCCGCCAGTTCGCGGAGGAGATCGCGTCCACGCCGAGGGTCCTTCCGGACATGGTGTATCGCGGGGAGATGACCTTCTGGAGCGGCGCGCGCGAGTTTCGTCTCCTGAGCGTCACCGGCGACGCAACGGCGTCGACGGTCCTGTATCTGCCGGGGAGCCGGGTGCTCGTGACCGGCGACGTCCTGGTGAGCCCGGCGAGCGGCAAAGGTCCGCCGCCCTGGACGACGAACTCGTACGCGATCACGCCATGGCTCGAGGACCTGCGGCGGCTCGAGGCCCTGGACTCGCGCGCCATCGTCCCCGGGCAGGGTCCGACGATGCGCGACGAGGCCTACCTACGCCGGACGATCACCCTCTTTGCCTCGATCCGCGATCAGGTCCATTCGGCGCTCGAGCGCGGCGTCATGCGGCTCGAGGACGTGCAGGCCGCGGTCGACGTGGATGCGATCGGCCGCGAGTACGACCCGGAACTCGATGTGACCGGGGACTTTCGCGGCTGGGTCGGCACGCTCGTCAGGAAGCTGATGCTGGAGGCGCAGGACGGCGCGGCCGACGTGGTGCGCTAACGGACCCGCGCCGCGGCCGCGGCGATGTCCGCCGTGACGCGCTCTCGCAAGACGGGAGGCTCCAGGACCTCGGCCCGCGGTCCCATGCCGAGCGCGATGAAGCAGGCTTGCTCCTCGTCGTCGAAGCGGACGTTCAGGGTCCGCCAGGTCGTGCCGGCGATCTCCTCGGGCGGGGCGACTTCCGACGTCGTCCACCACTGCATCATGGACGCCGCGGCGCGGGACTCGACGCGGAGAACCGCCTCGTAGCGCATGCGGGTCTTCCGGTACTCCTCCGTCGAGTTTTTCCAGTACTCCGCCAGGTCGAAGTCCTCCGGCCGCACGCAGGGCCGATCGAGCAGCCGGGCTTCCTCGATCCGCGAGACGCGGTAGGTCCGAAATCCGTTGGGTGTGTTCGCGACGAGGTACCAGGTGATGCCTTTGGCGACGAGGCCCAAGGGGTCGACGGTGCGATCCACGCGCTCGGTGCGGGCTTTGACGTATCGAAACGCCAGCTTCCTGTCGTGCGCGACCGCCTCCTGGACGACGGGAAGGGCGGCGAGGTTCTCGCTTCGCCCGCTCCAGCCGGTCGTGTCGACGTGGAGACGCTGTCGGATCGAGGCCGCCTGCTCGCGCATCGACGGCGGCAGCGCGGCCATCAGCTTATCGATCGCGCGTTGGGCGGCCTGCGCGAGGCGCGTGTCTCCGACGACCCGCGGCTGCGACATCATGAGCGCCCGCAGCTCCGCTTCGTCGAGACCGGGGACCCGCGTGCGCCAGTCCTCGTCGAGCTGCCAGCCGCCGGCCGCCCCGCGCAGGGCATAGACCGGCACGCCGGAGGCGGCCAGCGCTTCCATGTCGCGGTGGACCGTTCGGATCGAGACCTCGAGGCGTCGCGCCAGCTCCCGACCCGTGATGCGGCCGTGGGCCTGGAGCAACAGCAGGGTCGAGAGCAGCCGATCGGCCTTCAAGGCGCCTTCATCCCCATAGGAAAAGATTCTTCCTGATAATTATGACACTCGATGTCATATATGAAATCTAGGCTCCGTTCATCGTTCGCGCTGCCTTCCCGCGCGAGCCCGGAGGACGCCATGAACATGACCGAGTTTTTCGCCGAGGCGCTGGAGCGTGAGGCCCCGAGATCGCGCAAGGCCGTCGAGCGCGTGCCCGAGGGCAAGCCCGAATGGAAGCCGCACCAGAAGTCGATGCCGCTGGGCTATCTCGCCTACCTCGTCGCGTCGATGCCGAGCTGGATCCAGATGGCGATCGAGCAGGACGAGCTGGATCTCGCGCCGGGCGGCGGCAAGCCGCAGCGGCCTCCGTTGCCCGGCACGCGCGCGGAGCTGCTCGCCGCGGCCGACGACGCGGCCGCCAAGGCGCGCGCGGCGCTCGCCGGCACCACGGACAGCCACTTGAAGACGCCTTGGCGCCTGCTCGTCGCAGGCAACGTGGTGATGGAGAACCCGAGGGGTATCGTCATCGCCGAGACGCTGGAGCATCTGGCCCATCACCGGGGACAGCTGACCGTCTATCTCCGTCTCCTGGGCGAGCCGGTTCCGGCGCTCTACGGACCCTCGGCGGACGATGCGAGCTTTTCCTGACCGCGGGACTTGTCGATTGTTGGGCCGGCGAAACGACCTGGGGATGAGATGACCCAAGGGGCAAGCTCTTCAACGCGGGCTTTTCGGCATAATGTCGATTTTTCGACGGTTATCGCCTCCGACCTGCCCGCTCCAGGGAAGGACGACGGCGAAGCAAGTCGCTCAGGCGGCGTGAGATCCGGCGTTCGGTCTGACCGAATCCCGCGTGGCACGTTCCCTGTACTTAGGGCGTCCGGGGGATTCGATCCGATGTCGCAGAA
>DATBIJ010000254.1:0-2293 GCA_036557025.1 Thermoanaerobaculia bacterium
TCGAACTTGCCGCGGCGGTCCTCGGTCGCGCCCGTGAAGGCTCCGCGGACGTGCCCGCGCTCGCGCGCCACTTCCTCGCCGAAGCGGCCGCGAACTTCGGCCGCCGGCCCAAGATTCTGACGGAGGCCGCGCTGAGCGCGCTGGTTGCCTACCGGTGGCCCGGCAACGTCCGCGAGCTCAAGAACGTGATGGAACGGCTCGTGATCCTGTCCCCGGGCGAGGAGATCGGGCGCGAGGATCTGCCGGCGGAAGTCCGGGAGGCCGGCGATCCCGCGCCCGCGGCCGCCGACGCCTCGCTGAAAGCCGCCCGCGACGACTTCGAGCGGCGCTACATCCTCGCCGCGCTGCGGCGCCACCGGGGCAACGTCTCGCGGACGGCCGAAGCGCTCGAGGTGGAGCGCAGCAACCTGTACAAAAAGCTGAAGAGCTACGGGATCGAGGTGGAGCGGGAGAACTGAGCCGCTCCGTTACTCCGTCAGCTTCATCTCGATGATCTGGTCCGCGGAGAATCCCTCCAGGCGCAGGTAGTGCTCGGCCGCCTGGAAGAGCGCCTCGGCCGGCGCGAGCCCGACGATCTCCGACGCGACGATGGGCACGCCGTGGCGTTCGGCCTCCGAGCGCACGCACTCGAAGACGCGATGGAGCGGCGTCTTCTTGTAGTTGGTCATGTTGATGGAGACCTGGACGAGACCGCGATCCGCGAGGTCGACGCCCATCGCCTTGACGTAGCGAAACCCGCCGCCGAGGTGACGGATCGCCTTGGCGATGCGGTCGGCCACCTTCAGATCCCGCGTGCCGAGGTTGATGTTGTACGCGATCAGCGGCGCGCGCGCTCCGACGGCGACGGCCCCGGCCGTCGGGTGGGGATGCTCCGGCCCGAAGTCCGGCTTCCAGCCGGGGTCGCGCATTTTGGCCTCGAGGCCCTCGAACTCCCCTTTGCGGACGTCCGCGAGGTTGCGGCGGGAGTCCGCGGAAGCCGAGTCCTCGTAGAGGAAGACCGGCACCGCGAAGCGTATGGCGATGGCCTCGCCGACGTCGCGCGCGAGGGCGACCGCGTCGGCGGGCGTCGCGCCGCGCAGCGGGACGAACGGGACGACGTCGACGGCTCCCATCCGCGGATGCTCGCCGCGGTGGGTTCGCAGGTCGATCTTCGGCAGGACCGTCTCGAACAGCCCGAGGACGGCGGCTTTCAGCTCGGCGGGTCCGCCGACGAAGGTCAGGACGCTGCGGTGGTGGGCGGCGTCGGAGGATGTGCCGAGCATCCGCGCGCCGGCCGCGGTCACGGAGGCCGCCGCGTCCGCCACGACCGACGCGTCGCGACCCTCCGAGATGTTCGGAATGCACTCGAGAAGCGGTGCCATACGATCTCTTGGGAGGCAGTTTATAATCCTCCGATCCGTGGACCATTTCCTTCATCTGCAATGTGTTGAGCGGGTAGACGAACGTCGCCCGGAGACGGCGTGAGCCTCGACGACACCAATCCGCTCGGGGGCGCCTACCCCGGCAACGTGGCTCTGCCGAAGGAGGTCCGAGAGAAGGTTCTCTCGACCTTCCGCCATGCGCTCGCGCTCTACCGCGAAGGCAAGACCGACGACTGTCACATCGGCTGCGACTTCATCCTCAAGATGGACCCGCGCTTCGCGCCGGCCCGCCAGCTGATGGAGCTGGTCAAGAACCCGGCCGCGGAAATCGACGTCGACAAGCTCGAAGCGGTCGTCGCCTCCACGCCGGCACCGCAGGCCCGCCCCTCCTCCCCCGACGTGGAACGCCTGCTCGTCCGCGCGGCGGAGAGCCTCGCGGCCCGCGACTTCGATGCGGCCATGGCCGCCGCGCAGCAGATCCTCGGGGCGCTGCCGAACAATCGCCAGGCCCAGGAGCTGATGGAGAAAGCGAAGACGAAGCGAGACGGGCAGGGCGAGATCGAGACCTCGCGCCAGCGCGCGATCGAGGCGCTCGACTCCGGTCTCGTTTCCGAGGCGCGCCGACAGCTGCAGCGAATGAAGGCGATCGACGCCGACCATCCTTCGGTGGCGCTGCTGGAGCGTCGCATCCAGAGCGCCGCTCCCGAACAGCCCCAGCCCGCGAGCCCGACGGGCGCCATGGACTTCTCCTCGCCGGCCGGGCTGGAGAGCATGCTTGCTTCCGGCGGGAGCGGCGGGCCCGACATCTCCTTCGGCGAGCCCGAGCCCGTCCACATGCCCACCCCACCGCCGAGACGTGCCGCCGCGCCGGCACCCGCGCCCGCGGGCGGACTCGACGGGCTCTCGCTGGACTCGCTTTCCCTGGACGGCCC
>DATBIJ010000255.1:0-1905 GCA_036557025.1 Thermoanaerobaculia bacterium
GCTCCTCCAAGGCCCGCGGCGGGACGGCCCTCTACGACGCGATCGTGCTGGGCCTGTATCAGTTCCGCACGCTGCAGGGACGCAAGGCCCTCGTCGTCGTGACCGACGGCGCCGACAACCGCTCCCACGTCGACGCGGACACGCTCGCACGCTACGTGCGCTCCGCTGGCGCGCCGGTCTACTTCATCGCGGTCTCGATCCCGATCACGGACTTCACGACGCGCCGGATCATCAACCGCATCGCCGAGGAGTCCGGCGGCCTGGTCTTTCACTTGAGCGGCGCGGCCAAGATCGCCGAGGTGACGCGGCAGATCGAGGAGGAGCTGCGGTCACAGTACATCCTGGCCTTCCGCAGCTCCTCTCAGAAGCCCCAGGGCGAGTACCGGGCGATCGCGGTCGCCGTGGCCAAGCCGGGCATCACGGCGAGGACGGTGCGGGGGTATATCCCGTAGGACGGGAATCGGTAGTCGGGAGTCGGTAATCGAGGCCGTAAATCGATTCCCCATTACCGATTACCGATTCCCGGGAACGATTTCCGCCTTCCCGATTCCCGTCACCGTCGCTTTGCGTTAGATTCCTCCCGTCTTGGCCGAACAACCCTCGTCACGCTGGGCCCTCGTGCTGGGGGCCTCTTCGGGTTTCGGAGAGGCCTGCTCGCTCGCGCTGGCGCAAGCGGGATGGAACGTCTTCGGCGTCCACCTGGACCGCAAGGCGACCCAGCCCAACGTCGACCGGATCGTCGCGGGGATCGCCGCCGCCGGCCGCCAGGCGGAGTTCTTCAACGTCAACGCGGCCGACGACGAAAGGCGCGCGGAAGTGCTCGCCGCGATCGCGAAACGGTGCGGCGAGAGCCCGAAGGAGTCGCGGGTCGGCGTGCTCCTGCACTCGCTTGCGTTCGGGACGTTGAAGCCGTTCTTCTCGGACAGCCGCGAGGCCTCGCTCTCGAAGCCGCAGCTCGAGATGACCCTCGACGTGATGGCGAACTCGCTCGTCTACTGGACCCAGGATCTCTTCTTCGCCGGGCTTCTCGCGCCCGGCGCGCGCGTCTTCGCGATGACCTCCGCCGGGGACCACATCGTGTGGCCCGCCTACGGCGCGGTGTCGGCGGCGAAGTCGGCGCTGGAGTCCTATTGCCGCCAGCTTGCGGTCGAGCTCGCGCCGCACGGCATCGCCGTCAACGCCCTGCGGGCCGGCGTCACCGACACGCCGGCTTTGCGCAAGATCCCGGGCAACGAGGCGATGATCGAGCGCGTCTCGCGGATGCATCCGGCGGGCCGCCTGACCTTGCCCTCGGACGTCGCCGCCGCGCTCGTCGCCCTCTGCGCTCCCGGCACCGGCTGGGTCACGGGCAACGTCATCGGCGTCGACGGAGCCGAAGACGTGGCGGGAGGCCGATGAGCGCTCCCGCTCCGCCGCGCGCCGGCGGACCCTCGGTTTGACGCCGCCGCCTTCGGCACGCGGCGCTTCCGGCCCCGCCGGGGGCCACGACTTCGAGCGGATCCACTCCCGCCCTCCGTTCCGCGAATGGGTTCACCGCGGCAACGGGCTGCGCCTGCTGCTCGTGGCCAACCGGGTCGCGCCGGTCGCCACGTTCTGTGTCGTCTACCACGTCGGCAGCCGCAACGAGGCGGTGGGCTACACGGGCGCGACGCACCTGCTCGAGCACTTGCTCTTCAAGGGCACGCCGGAATTCCGGCGCGAGCTGGGAACGGCGATCGCGGCGGTGCTCGAGGCGCTCGGCGCCCGCTTCAACGCGACGACCTGGTTCGACCGCACGAACTACTACGAGACCGTGCCCTCCTCCCAGCTCCCGGTGGTCGCGCGGCTGGAGGCCTCGCGGATGCGCGGGGCGCTGCTGCGGGCCGAAGACCTGACCTCCGAGATGACGGTCGTGCGCAACGAGTT
>DATBIJ010000256.1:0-8949 GCA_036557025.1 Thermoanaerobaculia bacterium
GTGGACGACGCGATCATGGTGCTGGAGAACATCTACCGGCATGGCGAGATGGGAAAAGACCGCCTGCGCGCCGCCCGCGAGGGGACCCAGGAGATCAAGTTCGCGGCGTTCGCGGCGACGCTCGCCGTCGTCGCAATCTTCATTCCCGTCGTGTTCATGAAGGGGGTCATCGGGCGCTTCTTTCTGCAGTTCGGCATCACCCTCTGCGTCGCGGTGCTGCTCTCCTATCTGGAGGCGATCACGCTGGCCCCCGCGCGGCTCTCGCAGATGATGTCGACCTCCCGGGAGGGCCGGGGGCGTATCGGGCTCGCCGTAGACCGGGCCTTCCACCGGCTCTCGGAGCTCTACGGCCGTATCCTCTCGCGCGGCCTTCGCCGCCCCGTCGCGATCCTCATCGGGGCGGCCGGGCTGTTCGTGGCTTCGTTTCTGATCCTGCGCGGGCTGCCCAGGGAGTTCGTGCCCTCACAGGACCAGAGCCGCTTCCTGATCCGGATGCAGGCCGCCGTCGGATCGACGCTGGAGGAGACCGACCGCCTGATGAAGCGCGGCGAGGCGTTCCTGCAGGCGCGCCCCGAGGTCGAGAAGGTCTTCGCCGCGGTCGGCGGGTTCGGCGGAGGCGTCGACACCGGCGTCCTCTTCGTGACGCTGCTCCCGCCCTCGCGGCGCGAGCTCTCCCAGCAGGAGTTCGCGGCCGTCGTTCGCAAGGAGCTGAACTCCTACCCGGGCCTTCGGGCCGTCGTCCAGGATCTCTCCCAGCAGGGCTTCACCGCCCAGCGCGGATTCCCCGTGGAGTTCTCCGTCCGCGGCCCGGACTGGAACCGGCTCGTCGACATCACGGGGGAGATGACCCGAAAGCTCGCGGCGAGCGGGACGGTCGTGGATCTGGACACCGACTATCGTGTCGGCCAGCCCGAGCTGCGCGTCGTTCCCGATCGCGCCCGCGCCGCCGACCTGGGCGTGCCGATCGAAGAGGTGGCCCAGGGGCTGAACGCCACGATCGGAGGCCTGCGCGTGGGCAAGTTCAGCTCCGGCGGGCGCCGCATCGACGTGCGCCTCCGGCTGCTGAAGTCCCAGCGCTCGCGGCCGGAAGATCTCGCGCGCCTGCGCGTGCGGACCGCATCGGGAGACCTCGTGCCGCTCTCGTCGCTGGTCCGAGCGGAGGAGCAGCCGGCCCTGCAGGCCATCACCCGCCGCGATCGGGAGCGTGCGATCACCGTCTACGCCAACGTCGCTCCCGGCCACTCGCAGGATCGCGCGCTGGCGCAGGTCGAGGAGCTCTCGCGCGATGTGCCTGTCGGCTACCGGTCGGTCCTGGGAGGCGCCTCGATCGCGTTTCGGGAGTCGGGCCAGAGCCTGGTCTTCGCCCTGTTCCTGGGGATCCTGGTTGCCTACATGGTTCTCGCGTCGCAGTTCAACTCGCTCCTGCATCCCGTGACCGTGCTGACGATCCTCCCGCTCTCGCTCGTGGGCGCCGTGTTTGCCCTCTGGCTCGCCGGCTTCACGCTGAACATCTTCTCGATGATCGGCATCCTCCTGCTGATGGGGATCGTCAAGAAGAACTCGATCATCCTCGTCGACTACGCGAACCAGGCGCGCGAGGAGGGCCTCTCGGCGCTCGAGGCGATGCGGCGCGCCGGCCCGCTGCGCCTGCGTCCGATCCTGATGACCTCCGTGGCGACGATGATGGCGGCGCTGCCTCCGGCGATCGGGCTGGGCTCCGGGTCCGAGATCCGCCGGCCGATGGCGATCGCGGTCATCGGCGGGCTGATCGTCTCGACCGCGCTGTCGCTGCTCGTCGTGCCCGCGTTCTACATCGTGGCCGATAAGGTCAAGACGGGGCTCTCGGAGCGCTGGCGCCGGCGCCGGAGCGAGCGGGAGGCGGAGGCGTAGCTCCTGGTCCGAATCCCGAGTCTCGAATCCCGAGTCCCGAATCAGCGGCGCGCTTGCGCGAGGATCGCCTCGAGGTCCGCGACGTAGCGCTCGAGGGCGCGGCGTCCCTCCGCCGTCAGCCGGTACTCGCTTCGCGGAACGCGTCCGGCGAAAGTCTTCGTGCACGCCACGTAGCCGGCCTCCTCGAGGCGGCGGGCGTGCACGGAGAGGTTGCCGTCGGTGGTGCCGGTGATCGCCTTCAGCTCCGCGAAGGAGAGGGGCGAAGACGCCGCCGCGAGCGCGCTGACGATCGCGAGGCGCACGCCCTCGTGGATCGTGCGATCCAGGCGCATCGGGGCGCCCTCGCGCCGGCTCGACCGCGTCCGCGCCGGGGCCGTCCTAGCCACCGTGCCTCCGAGCCAAATAAAGGCCGAAGACGATCTGCGTGACGCCGAATCCCGCCGCGAGGTACGCGGTGCCCCATTCCGGCGGGGAAAACAGAGAGACCGCTCCCAGGAGCAGGAGCACGCCGCCCATGGCCGGGACCGCCCGAACCGAGAGCGCGCCGCCGGAGACGACCGCCGCCCCGTAAGAAACCAGCCACAGGCCGGGCAGCAAGTCCAGGCGGCCGGCGCGCTCGAGCGCCAGCGTCAGCACCCCGCCGGCGGCGAGCGGCGGAAGAAACGCGAGCAGGAATCGGCGCGAGACGCCGGAGGCGAAGAGGGGTGTTCCGAAGCGGGCGGCTTTGCGAGCCATCGCCGCACAGCCGACGCACAGGGCGACGGCCGCGCAGGCGAGCCAGACGCCGAGCCATTCGCGCGGCGTCGTCGTGAGCGTCGAGATCGCCGCGGCGGCGAGCGCGAGCAGGCCCATCGCCGCGCCGCCTCTGCCGGGCACCGCCGTGAAGGAGCCGGCGCGCTCCATCGCCCCGCGGATCGCGAGCAGCGTCTCGCGGGCGTGCTCGTCGGGCTCGGGGGGCGGTCCGGGGAACCTCAGCAGGGCCACGGACAGAGGCTAGGCCCGGCGACGCCAGCGGTCAAGTACTTTGTGGTGCAGAGGCCGGTCCTGGGGCCGTGACTATCCCGTGCCCTGCGGCTCGATCTCCTCCCGCAGGTCCGCCGCCAGCTCCGCGATGCGCCAGATCAGCTCGTCGCGCGTCCGTCGGAAACGGAAGTATCGGGTCTCGGGGTCGTCGTCTCCGAAGGAGGGATCCTCGATGTCCCAGTGAATGACCCGCCGCGCCCCGGGCCACACGGGGCAGTCCTTGGCCGCCGACGTACAGAGCGTCACGACCATGTCGAACTCCTTGCGCGCGAACTCGGCCGTGCCCTTCGAGCGCTGCCCGGTCGTGTCGACGCCGAGCTCCTGCATCGCGCGCGTCGCCAGCGGATGCACCCAGCCCGCGGGACGAGAACCGGCCGAGTGCACCTCGAGGAGGTCGCCATGGTAGGCACGAGCGATCGCTTCCGCCATCTGGCTGCGGGCGGCGTTTCCGGTGCAGAGGAAGAGAACGCTGTGGCGGTAACCGTTCATCCGGAGGGCGACCAAAGAAGCGGACATTGTAGCCGCATCGCGCGAGCCGCCGCGTTATGCCCGATAATGGAGGACGCCTTGAGCGAAGGCTCGTTCTTCCGCACCCGGCTCGGCGGGGAAGCGCTGGGCGTTCTCCTGATCCTGGCCGGCCTGCTGGCCGGCCTGGCGCTGGTCTCCCATGACGCGTCGGACCCGAGCCTCTTCTCCCTGTCGACCGGCGAGGCTGGAATCACCCGCAACTGGGTCGGCGGCTTCGGGGCGTCGCTCTCGACGGCGCTCTTCGCGGTGCTGGGTCTGGCGGCCTGGGCGGTGCCGGCGTTGCTGGGCTACTGGGGCTGGCGGCGGTTCTGGCAGAAGCCCGCGGAGAACCCCGGCTCGAAGGCCGCGGGATTCGGCCTGCTCTTTCTCTCGGTTCCGGCCCTCCTCTCGCTCGCGTTCGGCCGTCGGGTGCTGTTTTCCGAGGAGATGGAGATGGGGGGCGTGGTCGGGCGCGCGCTCGCCGAAGGCGCGAAAGCGAAGATCGGCGTGCCCGGTTCCGTCCTGTTCTTCGTGACGCTGCTGGTGCTCGCGATTCCGCTCGCGACGCAGGTTTCTCTCTCCGAGGTCGCCCTGGCCCTGCGCGTTCGCCTCGCAACCTGGTTCGGCCGCGTCACGGTGAGCTGGGCGCGCGGCCGCGACCGTCGTACCAAGGAACGACTGCGCCGGACGGTGGTGGCCAAGCACCTGGAGAAGGCGCGCCAGTCGGAGGTCTCCCTCTCCGAGATCCCCTTCGCCGAGGAGGAGGAGCCGCCGCTGGTGCGGGAGGTTCCCGGACCCGGGAAGTTCTCGATCCGCAAGGCGACGGCGCCGGCGCGTCGCGCCGTCTCTTCCGCGGAGCCGAAGCCCAGGAAGGAGAAGGCCGAGGGGCAGAAGAGCCTGCCGCTCGTCGTCGAAGGCTACACGTATCCGCCGGTCTCGCTGCTGGAGCGTCGGCCGGGCGAGGGCGCCGTGGACCACAAGATGCTCGCCGAGACGGGGCGTCGCATCGCGGCGAAGTGCCTGGAGTTCGGCGTCGAGGGCGAGGTCGCCGAGTACCACCCCGGCCCGGTCGTCACGACCTACGAGTTCCGGCCGGCCGCCGGCGTGAAGGTCAACGCGGTCATGAACCTCTCGGAGGATCTGGCGCTCGCTCTGTCGGCCGAGTCGATCCGCATCGAGCGCCTGCCCGGGCGCGCGAGCGTCGGCATCGAGGTCCCCAACCCCGGCGGGGGCGAGGTGATCGCGATGCGCGACGTCGTGGAGTCCGAACGCTTCCAGCGCTCGCCGTCGCTGCTGACGCTCGCGCTGGGCAAGGACATCCACGGAGAGCCGGTCGTCGACGATCTGCGCGCGATGCCGCACCTGCTGATCGCGGGGACGACGGGGTCGGGCAAGAGCGTCGGCATCAACGTGCTGCTGACCTCGGTCCTGTACAAGGCGCGCCCCGATCAAGTGAAGCTGATCCTGATCGACCCCAAGATGGTCGAGCTGGAGGTCTACGAAAACCTTCCGCACCTGCTGACGCCGATCATCACGGACCCCAAGAAGGCCGCCAACGCCCTGAAGTGGGCCGTCGGCGTGATGGAGGATCGGTTCCAGACGCTTTCGGATTTCGGTCAGGTGCGCAACGTCGATCAGTACAACGCCGCGATCCGGGACCCGGAGGCGGTCGCGCGCGTGCGGGCGAGGCATCCGGAGGATCCGGAGCTGAAGCTCGAGCCGATGCCGCTGATCGTCATCGTGATCGACGAGCTCGCGGATCTGATGATGACCTCGCCCAAGGAGGTCGAGGAGGCCATCGTGCGCCTGGCGCAAAAGGCGCGCGCGGTGGGGATTCACCTCGCCGTCGCGACGCAGCGCCCATCGGTCGACGTCCTGACCGGGGTCATCAAGGCCAACCTTCCCTCGCGCGTGGCCTTCAAGGTGTCCTCCAAGATCGACTCGCGGGTGATCCTGGACGGCAACGGCGCGGAGCGGCTGCTCGGCCGCGGCGACATGCTCTTCCTGCCTCCCGGCACCTCGCGGCTGCGCCGCGTCCACGGCGCGTTCGTGTCGGTGCAGGAGACGGCCGCGCTGGTGAAGTTCCTCCGCAAGCAGGCGAAGCCCCACTTCAACGAAGAGATCACGAAGGACCGCGAGGAAGTGGCGCGCCGCGACGACGCCGGTGACGAGACCGATCCCCTCTTCGACGAGGCCGCTCGTCTCTGCGTGCGCGAGCGTATGGCGTCGATCTCGTTTCTCCAGCGGCGCATGGGCGTGGGCTTCTCCCGGGCCGGGAAGCTGATCGACATGATGGCGCGCGACGGGCTTCTGGGTCCGCAGCGCGGATCGAAACCTCGCGAGGTTCTGGTTCCTCCCGACTACTACGAGCAGGTCGACCGGCAGGCGCGATGACGCGGCCGGTGTGGCTGTTTCTGGCCGCGCTCGTGCTCGCCGTCCCGATCACGGTGGGCATCTACCGCGCGGCGCGGGGGCTGGGGTTCCTGGATCCGCCCTGGAACGCCGAGCACAAGGAGCGGCGGACGATCGTCGCGTCGCTCTACGCGCTGCTGCTCACGCTGCCGTTGCTGTTTTTCGGTGCCTTGCTGGGTTGGCCGCGCCTCTGGAAATACATGGGTATCGTCAACGGCCTGGCGGCGGTGACCTTCACCCTCGCCGGAGCTCTCGCGGCGCGCCGGCTCTGGCGGATACGCCACCCGTTGCCTGAGATGGCGATCCCCCCGGCATCGTCCGAGATGCCCGCCGACGCCGACGAGAGGACGCCATAGGTCGATTCCCCATTCCCGACTCCCCATTCCCGACTACCATCTCCGAATCCTCGATTCCCGCATGACCGTTGTCTTTTTCGGCACGCCGGAATTCGCCGTGCCCTCGCTCGACGCTCTGGCCGCCGCGGGAATGACCCCGGCGGCCGTGGTCACACAGCCGGACCGGCCGGTCGGCCGCCGCGCAAAGCCGCGTCCCTCCGCTGTCGCCGTGGCGGCGTCCTCCCTCGGGATCCCCGTCTGGAAGCCCGAGAAGGTGCGGCAGAACGCCGACCTGCTCGCGCTCCTTCGCGGCGTCGAACCCGATGCCATCGCGGTCGTGGCGTACGGTCGCATCCTCCCGCGCGAGATCCTGGAGCTGCCCCGGCTGGGCTGTATCAACGTCCATGCGTCCCTGTTGCCGCGGCATCGGGGTGCCTCTCCCATCCAGGCGGCAATCCTCGCGGGCGACGCGGAGACCGGTGTGGCGACGATGCGTCTCGTCGAAGAGCTCGATGCGGGGCCGATCTACTCGCAGCGGCGGGTCGCCATCGATCCTCGAGAGGACGCGGGCACGCTCTCTCGCCGGCTGGCGGCAATCGGCGGGGAGCTCCTCGTCGAAACCCTGCGCGGGCTCGAAGCCGGCACGCTGGCGGCGACGCCACAGCAGGGCACGCCGAGCTTCACGCGGCCGATCCGGAGGGAAGACGGCCTCGTCGACTGGTCGCAGGGAGCCGCCGAGATCGTGCGACGGCTTCGCGCGTATACCCCGTGGCCCGGCCTCTACACCTTCCTGGGCGGCGAGCGCGTCAAGATCCTCTCGGCCGAAGAGATCGCAGGCGACGGCGAGGGCGAGCCCGGGTCCTTTCGGGGCGTCGCCGGCGGCCTGCGCGTGCAGACCGGCGCCGGGGCCCTGCGCGTTGCGCGCCTGCAGCGCGCGGGGCGGCGCGACGTCTCCGGGGAGGAGTTCGTGCGCGCCGTGGCGGGGGGCGGCCGCTTCGAGCCGCCGCCGGCGTGACCGACGCCCGCCGGCGATCCGGCGCCTCCCCGGCGCGCGAGGGCGCGGTCGAGATCCTGCGGGAGATCCGCGAGCGCGGCGGCCGCGCCTCCGCTCTCGTCGCCGCACGCGGCGCCAACCTCTCGGATCCCGATCGCGGACTGCAGCGCGAGCTCGTGCTCGGCGTCCTTCGCCACCGCACCGCGCTCGACGCGGAGCTCGCCGCCGCGAGCCGCCTGCCGCTGGGCAAGCTCTCGCCGGGTGTGCGCGAGGTCCTCGAGGTCGCGCTGTACCAGCTCCGCCACCTCGATCGCGTCCCCGACTTCGCCGCCGTCGACGAGGCCGTCACGCAGGCGCGACGGCGCGGCGGGGCGGGCGGCGCGCGGCTGGTCAACGCCGTCCTGCGGCGGCTCGGGCGGGAAGTCGCGCCGACGATCGGCGGAGCCTCGAGCGACGATGCCGACGCGGCGTGGGCCCTCTTCTTCTCGCATCCCGAGTTCCTGATCCGCCGCTGGCGGGAGCGCTTCGGCGACGCCGCGGCGCGGGGCGTGCTCGCCGCGGACAACGCGGCCTCGCCGCTGGATTTGCTCGCCAACCCGCGCCGGACTTCGCGCGAGGAGCTTCGCCGGGCGCTGGCAGCGGAGGGGATCGCGACCGAGGAGTCGCTCCTCTCGCCGCTCGCCCTGAGCATTCGCTCGGGCAACCCCGTGCGCTCGCCGCGGCTCGCGTCCGGGGAGTTCGCGATCCAGGACATCGGCTCACAAATCCTTCCGTTGCTGCTGCCGCCGGGGGAGCTCCTCGTGGACCTCGCCGCGGCGCCGGGAGGGAAGTCCTTCTCGGCGCTCGCCCATGGGACCGCGCGGCGCACCGTCGCCCTGGACCGCTCCGCCCGACGCCTCCGGGTGCTCCGAGAGAACGCCCGGCGCCTGGGCATGCCCGAGGCCGCTCCCACCGTGGCGGACTTCGCGGCGACGCCGCTGCCCGACGGACGCTTCGACCGCGTGCTGCTCGACGCGCCGTGCAGTGGAACCGGGACGCTGCGCAAGAACCCGGAGATCCGCTGGCGGCTCTCCCCGGAGGCGATCGCCCGCATCGCGGAGGGCCAGGTCGCGGCGCTAGGGGCTGCCTCCCGGCTTCTGGCTCTCGACGGAATGCTGCTCTACTCGACCTGCAGCCTCGAGCGGGAGGAGAACGAGGGCGTGGTCGAGCGCGTGCTGTCGCAGGAGCCCGGCTTGCGCCTGGAGGAGCCGGCGCCGCCCGCTCCTCTGCAGGGATTCGTGAGCGGCGCGACGTTTCGCATGCTGCCGGGAGAAACGCACGATGGATTCACGGCGCACCTGCTGAGGCGGATCGCGACATGATCCGACGGTGGAGGGGGGTGGGATGAGCTCCGTGTCCATCAATCCCGCGCTGCTGCGAGTCATACGTTTCTGTGTGGCGGCCGTGTGGATCTACGAGGGTCTCTTTCAGAAAATCGTCGGCCCGGCGGAGCACGAGCTGGCGGTCGTTCAGTCGCTGCCGGGGCTGCCTGTCTCGGCGTTGACGCTGCTTCGGATCATCGGAATCGGAGAAACGCTGCTCGGCATCGCGGTGGCGAGCGGCCTCTACGCCCGGCCGCTGGCGATCTTCCAAGGCCTGCTGCTGATCACGATGAACGGCCTCGGGATCGCCCTGGGCGGCGGAGCCATCGCCGATCCCGTCGGCCGATCGTCAAGAACCTTCCGCTGCTCTGCTGCATCGCCCTCCTGGGCGTCGCCGGCGGTGCACCGCCCCGGGCCGCTTCGAGCG